>NZ_MVON01000005.1:0-164275 GCF_002018925.1 Acinetobacter sp. MF4642 | reverse complement strand
CTCGATCGGTCACTTTACCTAGGCAAAAAGGTTCCATTTTTGCCCATTGGGCATCAGTAAGTATGTATCTATCCATAGTACTATTATAAATTAATCAGTAGCCTTTGTTAATTCTCAACAAGCCCTAATATTGGGAAAAGTTTTTTAGACATAGATATTGAAGAGGGCTTTTTCATAATTTGCAAATAGTAATAAGAATTTTTATCAAAATAATTCTTGTTTACTTTCCAGTCAATTTTTTTATCAAATAACTTTAAATTATTTATTGTAAATAAATAATTTAAAGAAAAAACTATTCAGCTGTTTTGATACGTAATTTTCTAATATCGAAGTAACTACCCTGATGTACTTTCTGCAATTTCAAATATCGAAAACTGTTGATAAAAAGCAGATGCTTCTGCCTAAATTAAATGCCAACGAATAAGCTCTACATCTCAAAAATCGGTTTATTTCGCCTTTTTTATTAAATTTTACAAGTAAATTTAGTAGGCAAATGGTAGGCTGAAAACATTAAAAAGTAGGCATATGGTAGGAAAATTATTTATACTTCTGAGCAATGTGGTATTTTTTCATAGATTTTATTGTTTAAATACAAATATTTATTTTAATTTTACATATATTTAAGCTCTGTTTAATATTGTCTCCGATCGCCAAAAACAAGATTTCCCTCAGAACTCATCGGGTTCAGGGTAACGACACATGCAGCGGCATCTTCGGAGTACTTTATTTAGTTAAAAATAATAATTACATACATCGCTAATACTCTTTAATTTTTATTTTTCAAGTTTATCGTTTTCATCTTATCTTCCAGCTACCCAACAAAATGATTATTGAATCTCTCTATCTCTTAAAATAACGCTTTTATTGGACTAATAAATCTTTATTGAGTCGTTTTTTTACTTCATTTCTCTATAAAACAAAGCTAACCAGCCCTCAACTTTTAAGAGTTTTCAAACAAAAACCTGACTTAGCTAAATGCTGCATCAGGTGCATTCACATGATTTATTTTTTTAGCAAATCGATCCAATAATATGCTCTGCGTGACAGGTCACCCCTTGCTGAACCATCAATTGAATCACTCCACTTTGATGTGCAAGTACAGGGACTTCCATTTTCATGGCTTCCATAATCGCCACCACCTGCCCCTCTGCGACCTGCTCCCCGTTTTCTACCTTCCAAGCGCTAATTACGCCATTGATTGGTGCAAGTAAGTGTTCAGCACTCACTGCTGTTTCTGTAGCTGGTTGGTCTTGAGACGTCATTGTAGGGTTTTGTGCAAACATACCCGCAGGTAAGCCTAAACGATGTAATTTCCCATCAATTTCAATATAACTGAGTAACATCGGCTGTTGATGATTCGGAATACTGCGTTTCGTTGGCTTTAAGTCCTGTTTAAAATCATTTTCAATCCAACGAGTATGAACATTAAATGTGGCGGTAAAATCAGCTTCATTTAATACAACACGGTGAAAGTCTAAAACCGACGCAACCCCTTCAATTTTAAATTGCTTCAGCGCACGTTTAGCGCGAGCGATCGCAATTTCACGGGTTGGGCCTGTGATAATCAGTTTTGCCATAAGCGAATCAAAATGACTCGACACCAAAGAACCAGTACGAACACCTGTGTCTACACGTACCCCCTGACCAAATGGTGCTTCAAATAAACTCAATACACCAAAAGCAGGAATGAAGCCACGAGCGGGGTCTTCAGCATTGATACGAAACTCAATGGCATGCCCCTGCGCTTTCGGGGTTTCTTTGATTGAAAGTTCATGGCCTTGAGCCACGCGAATTTGCTCAACCACCAAATCGACTTTGGCCGTTTCTTCAGTAACAGGATGTTCCACCTGCAAGCGGGTATTAACCTCTAAAAATGAAAGCTTTCCATCACGGCTCAGCAAATATTCAACTGTACCCGCACCGACATAGTTGGCTGCCTGACAGATATTTTTAGCCGAAGTTAAAATTTCTTGATATATCGCATCGCTGATAAAAGGCGCTGGCGCTTCTTCAATCAGTTTTTGATTACGACGCTGTAGCGAACAATCACGTGTGCCTAAAACCACAACATTGCCATGTTGATCGGCAATCACTTGTGCTTCAACATGGCGTGGTTGATCTAAGTATTGCTCAACAAAACACTCACCGCGGCCAAAAGCGGCTTGTGCTTCACGTACAGCCGAATCATACAGCTCCTTTACATCTTCCAGTTTCCAAACGACTTTTAAACCGCGACCACCACCGCCAAAAGCGGCCTTAATCGCAATAGGTAAACCAAACTGCTTTGCAAACTCGAGTGCTTCATCAGCATTATTTAAGGGGCCTTGTGTACCATGAACTAAAGGTGCGCCCACTGAAGCGGCTATCTTACGTGCTTCAATTTTATCACCCAACTTTTCAATGGCACTTGGTGACGGCCCGACCCACTTTAAGCCTGCATCAATTACGGCCTGTGCAAATTCAGCACGTTCAGATAAAAAGCCATAACCTGGATGCACCATGGTCGCTTTGGATTTTTTAGCAACCTCAAGAATGGCTGGAATATTCAAATAAGTTTCACGTGCAGTTGCACCGGCCAAACCCCATGCTTCATCCGCCAGTTCGACATGCATACTGTCCATATCATCATCGGCATATACAGCAACCGATGAAATACCCATATCACGGCAAGCATGAATAATACGAACGGCAATTTCACCACGGTTTGCAATTAATAATTTTTCAGTAGTCATCATTCATTCTCAAAATCTGTAAATTCGGTCATTTTTTTAAATTTGATTTGGCACCCTGCTGGAATCTGTGCCACCAAATCCCAATGGTGCTTTGCCACAGCCGCAATGACGGGGTAGCCACCAGTTAAAGGATGGTCATTCATAAACAATACAGGCTGTCCACTGGGTGGAATCTGCAAAGCACCAATGCAAGTTCCCTCACTTTCCAACTCATGGGTAATTTTGCGTTGCAATGGTTGTTCACCTGAAAGCCTCAGTCCAACTCGATTGCTTTCATTGGTCACAAGCCAAGCTTGCTGACATAAGCGCTCAATGCTCTCCGCTTCGAACCAATCCGTGCGCGGTCCCATCACAATGTCGAGCTCTACTACATCGCCGACTTTGGGCAAGTTTAACTTCGCAATTTCAGTATTACTGATATTTGAAACTTCAACCTGTCCTTGATAAACCGTATCCCCCATTTTTAGAGGTTCTGGTCCTAATATGGCCAAACTATCAAATGAGGCACTATTCAGCACAGGCTGCATGTCGATACCACCACGAATCGCCAGATAATTCCTCAGCCCTGCCGTCGGTGCTTGAATCTGAAATTCATCACCTTCATCAAGAGCAATCGCTTGATAACTGCCAAAGTCAGTCTTTTGTCCATCACTAAATTTCACGTGGATGTTTGAAATCGCTCCCGTAACCGCAATGACTGCGGACTGATGCATTTTGGCTTTCAAACCACCATTTAAAACTTCAATCACAGGCGTCGGAGTTGAGTTACCGACAATTCGATTTGCACTGTGCATCGCCGATACATCCATCGCCCCTGCAACACCAACACCAATCTTGGTCTGGTTAAAACGTCCTTCATCTTGGATCAACATCTGTAGACTCGGTGCAGTTACCGTAAACACAGGCATGGATTGTTTAGGTTCTACTGTACGAGTGACTTGCTGTGGTACGCTAACCGTGGTCGGTTGATGTGTGACATCTTCAAAATGTACAGTCATTCCTGGTAACAGTAGCGCTGGATTTTTACGCTCTAGATCCCACATTTTTGCAGCAGTCGTACCGATCAGCTGCCAGCCCCCCGGACTATCTTTCGGGTAAATCCCTGAATATTGTCCTGCCAGTCCCAAAGAACCCGACGGTATTTTTTTACGTGGCACAGCTAAGCGAGGAATATCTGTAAAAGGTCGATCGGGACTGCTCATATAAGCAAAGCCCGGTGCAAAACCGATAAAAGCCACATTCCAAACACTTTGACGATGCTTCAAAATCACATCAGCAATTGAAAGCCCTTGTAACTCTGCAACTTGAGCAAGATCTTCGCCCGTATAGCAGATAGGAATAATCAGCTCTTGGGCATTACGCTCACCGCCTGAACCGATTTTTACAGTCTGAATCGAAGTAACCAATGTTTTAAAGGTGGTCTCGATTTCATTAAAAAAAACCAAAATCGTTTTTGCAGCAGGGACTAAGTCTTTAATTCCATTCAATTGCATCGTGTGCAATTTATTGTACAACGCCAATGTTTCCTCTAGGCTGGCAAGCTCTATAAGAAAACAATCCGCGTTTACCGATAAAAAACGCATATGCCTATCCTTTTAAGTATTCTTTAGTGCCGCTTAACCTATCCATGCACGATCAGGAATGTCAGTAATCAACATATGACCGGGAGCATGGCTTATGGCAAAAGGAATTTTTGAGTTCATCACCGCTGCTTGTGGGGTTACACCACAAGCCCAAAATACTGGAATTTCCCCAGCCTCAATACGTGAAGCATCACCAAAGTCTGGCTGATTCACATCACGAATGCCTAAACCTTCAGGATTTCCAATATGTACAGGCGCACCATGCACACTTGGCATCCGTGCTGTAATTTTGACGGCATCCGCGATTTGATGGGATGGAATTGGGCGCATAGACACCACCATGTTGCCCGAAATACGCCCCGCAGGCTGACACTGAATATTACTCAAATACATCGGTACATTGGTCTGATCATGGATATGACGAACTTCAATGCCCGCCTCCTGCAGTGCTGTTTCAAAAGAGAAACTACAGCCAATTAGAAATGTTACCAAGTCAGGATGCGCATTATAAATGTCACTCGCATCCGTTACTTCATCGACCATTTCACCCTCTTTCCAGATGCGATAACGTGGAAAGTCGGTGCGTATATCTGAGTTCTCTGCCAGTCTTGTGGCATAAACACCTTCCTCTAGCACGTCTAAAACAGGACAGCTTTGCGGATTGCGATGTGCATACAGTAGAAAATCATAAGCCCAATCTTTAGGTACCGAAATCATATTGACCTGCGTCATGCCCGCAGCCATACCCGCCGTTGGTTTGTCAAAGCCTGCACGGATTTTTAAACGTGCGGCTAAAGCGGCTTCAAGCTGCGCTGAATCGACTCGGATATCCTTATACATTGCGTACTTCCTGAGGCTTTAAGACAAAGGGACGAATTTCAATATGATGATTTAGCAGTTCAGCTTTAATCGCAGCCGACATCTCTAAAGCACCCGCGGTGTCACCATGTAAGCAAATCGTGTCCGCTTGAATCGGGGTAAATACACCATCAATCGAATCAACGCCGCCATTTTTCAACATAGACACCACACGGCGTGCCACCAAGGCTGAGTCATGTAAAACAGCCCCGTCCAAACGTCGTGAAACCAATGAGCCATCACTGTTATAAGCACGGTCTGCAAATGCCTCAGATACAACCTTTAAGCCTGCTGCACGTGCTTGCTCAACCAAGTGGGAACCTGCCAGTGCCACCAAAACCAGTTCTGGGTTATACATCTTGATAGCATCAATCACCGCAGCGGCTTGAGCGTGGTCGTGTGCAATGATGTTATACAGTGCACCATGTGGTTTCACATATTGCACTTGAGAACCAGCCACTTTAGCTAGACCATCCAGTGCAGAAATTTGATACAGCACATCGGCAATCAGCTCATCACGTGACACATCCATATTACGGCGACCAAAACCGACAAGGTCTGGATAAGATACATGCGCGCCAATCGTGACATTTAATTCAACAGCCTTCCGCAGTGTCTTTAAAATCCCCAGCGGATCACCTGCATGAAAGCCACATGCAATATTGGCACTCGTGACCACAGGTAGAATTTGGTCATCATTGCCCATTTTCCACGAACCAAAACTTTCACCCAAGTCACTATTTAAATCTACAAACATGGCTTAATTCCTTTATCACTTCACCATCGTCTGGCTTAAAGTTTGGTTAAATAATTAAAGACTGTAGTAAAGGACATATAGCCCATCCACCATGTCAACATACATGTGAGTACACCCAAAATAAGTAACCATTTTGGATAGTTATAATTCCCCATCATATCTTTACGACAAGCAGCTACATAAACAAAAATCGTTAAACCAATTGGCAGTACCAAGCCATTAAAGCCACCAACAAAAATCAAAAGTCCAGCAGGGGTTGCGCCCAGTACGACATACAGTAATAAAGCTAAAGAGATAAATGTAATGGTGGTGTAGTTGGTTTGCTTTGGACTGAGATTTTTCTTAAATGCGGTAAAGAATGAAACCGAAGTATAAGCGGCGCCAATGGTACTACTGATCCCTGCTGCCCAAAAAATCAGACCAAATAATTTATAACCAAAAGTCCCTGCGGCATATTGAAAAGCTTGCGCTGCTGGATTGGCATCATGGCTGGCTAAATCAATACTTGCACCACTCACCACCACGCCCAAGAAAGCTAAAAACAGCACATAACGCATGATGCCCACAACCACAATACCTTTGGTTGCAGCTCTTGCGACTTCATCAATATTTTCAGGGCCAACCGCGCCTTTATCCAGTAAACGATGGGCGCCTGCATAGCAAATATAGCCGCCGACCGTTCCACCGACAATCGTGGTGATGATGGCAAAATCAATCTGGTCGGGTGCAAACGTTTGATGAACAGCTTGGCCCACAGGTGGCATCACAATGACAGCAACAATGATAATCAAGATGATTTTGAGCAACCCCAAAACGATCATGCTTTTATCCATGGCCAGCGTGGCTTTTCTTGAAGCAAAAATTAAAATGGCTAAAGCACCACTTAAAATGCCGCCCCATTTAGTGTCTAACCCAAATAAGGCATTGAGACCTAAAGCCGCGCCTGCAATATTACCAATACTGAAGAAGAAGCCACCCAAAATGACCAGAAAAGCCAGTAAGTAACCACTGCCCGGCAAGGCTTTATTGGCAATATCCGAGGCACGCATTTGCGTCAGCGTTACGACACGCCAAATGTTTTGCTGAACCACATAATCAATCAAAATAGACACGAGAATGGCAAAGCCAAACGCCGCACCCAATTTCACAGTAAAAACTGCGGTTTGAGTTAGAAAACCAGGTCCCATGGCGGAGGTTGCCATCATGAAGATTGAAGCAACAATGGCCCATTGGCGATCTGATAAAAAAGAAGATTTTAATAAAGACATATTTAATGCGTTCCTCGTCCATTTGAGCTTAATAACGCTATTTTCAAGTTGAACCAAGAACATCATTTTGCTTACAAATTCTGTTCTTAAATCCCTTTAACTGACAAAGATTCCCTATTGCCCAACCAAAGCCATGGCGGATCAAATCTTCTATTTGAAATAAGAACATAGGCAAGCGCGATGAACAATACGACTTTTTACATCCATTATTAAAACTAAATAACTGTATTTTATTATTTTTTATTTATTAAAAGTCTAATGATAAATTTTACTTATCACGCACGATAAGCTGCTTTTATAGTTTTTCAAACAAATTACGGTTTGAGATAAAGAAACATCACTTGTCAAAAAGCTGCGTGCGCCTCAATTATTTTTTAATTTTCTCAAGCAGTCTTTTCATTGCACTTTCAGAAACAGTGACTGCGACATCGGTTAATTTCTCTTTCAAGGCAGCATCATTTCCTTGCATATAAATCGAGGTGAAATGAAAGGTTTTGAGTTGGATCGGGGTATTTAAAATCTCTAAACGACCATCTGTAATTTCCTTTAGCGCCGTTAAGGTTGGCACAACGGCGATCCCCAAACCTTGCTCCGCAAGACGCAATAAGGTCGCAAGCGAATAACTGGTAATTGAAAGCGGCTCATCCAGTGCCTGTTCTTTCATTTTGGCCTTGAGCTCTTTATAGGGATAGGTAATTTTTGGATAGGTTAAAATGGTATGAGACATCAATGTCTTAAACGACATTTGACCTACACCACCTTTAAAAGATGGCGCTGCCAAAAAACTCAGTTCAAAGTCACACAGCGCCTGCTCTACACACTCGAAAGCCAAAGTCGGGCCTAGCAAAAAAGCCATGTCCAAATCCCCAGTACGCACACCTTCTTGCAAATTTGGGGTTAAATCCACCACAATTTCCACAGAAACTTTGGGAAACTCTTTTTGTACTTTTTCGATATATTCAACCAACCACGTATAAACGATCGTCTCGGAAACACCTAAACGAATTGTTCCTGTTAGATGCTGGTTTTCAGTCAGCTCGGCCACCAAATCGGTTTCCAAACGCATAAACTTTTCAGCATATTTAAACAGGGTCATGCCTTTATGAGTGGGTTTAAGCTGTCGAAAGCTGCGATCGAGAACTTTAAAACCTAAATCATTTTCAAGAGAGGTGATTTTTTGTGAAACGGCAGGCTGAGTCGTTTGTAATTTTGTGGCAGCCTTATTGAAACTATTTAAAGTCACAACCCAATAAAATGCTTCTAGATTTTTTAAATTCACCCTAAATCCTGCCTTTACTCCATCCCGCTTATAGTACGGCAGTTACCACTATTTTTTAAGTTACTGTTTTATATAATTTCAAAATGACTCACGAGATGACGCTCATTCAAGCGCTATGCCTTGCCCAAATACATCAATTTTGCGTCTTTTACAACCTTACTCGGTCTAACCGGATCAAGGCTCTTTAAATCAAGTTGAATCAAGAAAAGAGGCTTGAAAAATCAATGCTTATTCGCGCTGCGCTTCATTCCATCACGAATCATCATAAAAAAAGCACCTTTGTTGAAAAGATGCTTTTTAAAACTCAACTGAAAAGGGAGTGTAAAAATCTAAAAGCGCTTATTTACTCTTTTGTAGACGTAAAGCATTTAAGACTACGGACAATGAGCTCAATGACATCGCCACCGCAGCGAACATTGGGGTGAGTAATAACCCTGTTAATGGATAGAAAATTCCTGCTGCCACAGGTACACCCAAACCGTTATACACAAAGGAAAAAGCAAGGTTCTGTTTCATATTACGCACACCCAGTTTCGCCATATGTAGCGCATCGGCTGCGCCACGAATATCACCTTTAACCAAGGTGACTTGTGCGGTTTGTTTAGCAATATCAGTTCCATTACCCATGGCAATTCCAACATTGGCTTGTGCCAAGGCTGGTGCATCGTTTATGCCATCTCCCGCCATCGCGACAATTTTACCCTGAGCCTGATATTTCTTCACGATGTCCAGTTTTTCAGTTGGCGTACAGTTACCATAGACTTGTTGAATACCCAATTCCTTAGCCACTAACTGGGCATTTTGTTCGTGGTCACCTGTTGCCATGACCACTTCAATACCATCATCAATCAGCTGTTGAATGACTTGCTGCGCATTGGCCTTAATCGCATCGTGAATAGAAATATAAGCCAGCACTTCTTGGCTATTGCTTAAGAAACTGATCACATTGCCTGTCGCACGCTGCTGGATCAACTGGCTTTGCAAAGTACCATCTAAAGTGATGCCGAGTTGCTCAAGCAGCTTTTGGCTACCAATATAGAGGGTTTGCTCGCCAATCTGCCCTTTGACGCCAAAGCCAGTCACATCCTCAAAGTCTGCCACTTTAAGCAATTGCTGTGCAGGCACCAACTGTGTCAAAGTCTGGGCAATCGGGTGACTTGAATACTGCTCAATCGAGGCAATCCACTGTTCCGCTTGCGCTTGGTTCACATTTGGGCTGAGCAACTGAATTTCTTTAAGACTCGGTTTACCTTCCGTCAGAGTCCCTGTTTTATCGACAATCAGCGTATTCACTTTACTTAAAGCTTCAATCGCCTCTGCATCTTTAAACAGTACCCCTTTTTGTGCCGCACGACCTGTGGTGGCCATCACTGACATTGGCGTTGCTAAACCCAGCGCACATGGGCAGGCAATAATCAGGACCGCCACCGCACACATCAGTGCCAAGTCAAATTGCGCACCACCAAACACCATCCAAGCAGCAAAGGTCAGTACACTAATCAGTAACACCACAATCACAAAATATTTGGCAAACACATCGGCCAAACGTTGTAACGGTGCTTTAGAACGCTGTGCTTCTGCAACTGTCTGAATCATTTTCGCCAAAGTCGTATTCGCCCCGACCGCCGTGGTTTGAATACGAATACTGCCTTGTTGATTGACCGTACCGCCGATCACGGTGTCATGCACTTGTTTTTTCACAGGTACAGGTTCGCCTGTCATCATGGCTTCATCGACATAGGTTTTGCCTTCCACCACCACACCGTCCAGTGGAATCTGCTCACCCGAGGAAATCTGTAAAATATCACCTTGTTTGACCATGCCAATATCCACTTCTACCACTTGATCGTTTTGAACCAACTTGGCTGTGTTGACTTGCAGTTTGAGTAAGGCTTTGAGTGAATCTGCGGTCTTGGCACGCGCTTTCAGCTCCATGATTTGACCAAGCAAACTTAAAGACACGATCATACAGGCTGCTTCAAAGTACACTGCAACGCCATGCCCCGTTTTGGCTTCCATTGGAATCACACTTGGGAAAATCGTTGCCACCACACTATAGATATAGGCCGCCAACACCCCGACACCAATGAGGCTCCACATATTTAAGTTGCGGGTTTTATACGAGGTCCAGCAACGCTCAATAAACGGTTTACCCGCCCATAGCACTACAGGAGTCGCTAGGACCAACTCAATCCACGGCTGAATATGCGGTGAAATGAAACTATGAATATGTGAACCCATCGCCAGTACAAATACAATCAACGTCAGCGGCAAAGTCATCCAAAAGCGATGGCTAAAATCCAGCAATTCAGGATTCGGTGCATCATCTAAAGTCGGTTGCATCGGCTCGAGTGCCATACCACAAATCGGACACGTCCCCGGTCCCTTTTGTACAATTTCAGGGTCCATCGGACAGGTATAGTCCATATCCGCAGCCCCTTCAGGCACAGGACGCTGATCGGGTGGAATCAGATAAAATTCAGGGTCAGCCTTAAACTTATCTAAGCACGAAGGATTACAGAAATAATAAGTCTGTTGCTGATAATCCGTTTTTAACTCTGTATTCGGATCGACTGACATGCCACACACCGGGTCAATAGACTCTGCTGACGCCGATTGAGTACTGTGTTCATGTTGATGTTTCCCTCCACCACAGCAGCTACTTTTGGCAGCTTCTACTTTCGGCTTGGGTGCACAGCAACTGGCTTTGCTGTCTGCTTCTGTTTGCGGTTTGGGCGCACAACAGGACGTTTTTTCCTCAGCCACTTTCGAGGCCGAACCACAACAACCTGAGGCTTTAACTACAGAATCTGAAGGTTCAGCCTTTACATAAGCCTCTGGGGTTGCAATAAACTTTTGCAAACATTTTTCACTACAAAAATAGTAGTCCTGTCCCTGCCACTCGGTGTGAGGTTTACTTAAATCCGTCACAGTCATACCGCATACAGGATCAATAAATGTGGTCTTCTCCGAACCTAACGCTAGCTTTGAAACTAAAACCATACCCCCATCTTGAGATTGCAAAGATGCCTCAGCTAAATCCACTTTGGGTTTACTGCAACAAGCACTGGTCGCTTTTTCTGATGTTAAGTAAGCCTCTGGGTTGGCCGAAAATTTCTTTAAACAGCCTGAGCAACAAAACAAATAACGAACTGATTGATGCTCATACACATAAGGAGAGTCCTCTGCCACTGTCATCCCACAGACAGGATCAATACTCACCACCATCGGCGCTAATTTCTGTTTGGAACAGCAAGAAGTCTTGTGTTGCTCACTCATTCTGACTCACCTTTTATTTTTTGATTGTGTTAGCATAAAGTCTGTACCTAGGTACTGAGTCAAGCCTTTTGGAGATTATTTTATGCTCACTATCGGCAAGCTGGCAAAACACTGTCAGGTGAATGTGGAAACGATTCGTTATTATCAACGGATCGGTCTGATGCGTATTCCTGAAACCACACAAAACTATCGCTATTATAGTCAGCAAGATATTGAAACTTTAAGCTTTATACAAAAAGGCAAAGATGCGGGCTTACAGCTCAGTGAAATTCAAGATTTGCTGCATTTGCAGTTGGATGACCGTGAAAAAGTCCGTGAAGTGATTCAACAACGGCTGGAAAAGATTAATCAACGGATTCAAGAGCTGAATGCTTTGAAACAACGCCTTTCAAGCTGGGTGGATGAATGTAAAACCACCACCGACAGTTGCTGCCCAATTTTGCAAGAGCTAAAAAAAGGTTCAACGATTGCACCATAAACAGATACCATCTTTGAAATTTGGCGCTCATTTTCACACTCACCTTTTCGATTCTCAGGACTGCGTTCACCATGTCGATTGAACCTGCCCAACTCAGAAAACAGCTTCGCAAACAACGCAGACAAGTTTCCGCCTATCAACAGCAGCAGTCCGAACTGCAAATTTTACAACGCCTAAGAGGTATACCCGAATTCAAACATGCCACTCGTGTCGGCATCTATCTACATGCTTTTGGGGAAATTCAGACCCGTAAAATCATTGAATATTGTTTTCATCAAAAAAAAGCAGTGTATTTACCAATGATTTGCAATATGAATCAGCGTTTAGCGTGGGTCAAAATTTCACGTCATCAATTTCAAAATAAACGCTTTTCCCACCATCCGTTGGGTATGCAAGAGCCTATGGCAACACGTGGTCAGCACGTTTCACATTTAGACCTGCTACTCATGCCCTTATTGGCGTGTGATCCTTATGGCACACGCATTGGCATGGGCGGTGGTTTCTACGACAAAACCTTAGCTTCTGCGCCCTATCACCGTCCATTTCGTTTGGGTTTAGCCCATCACTTTCAGCTGGTTCCACAGCGCTTGATTCGAGAAACATGGGATCAGCCTTTAGATGGACTGCTGACCCCTCAACAGCATTTACGCTTCAAGCGCTAAAATTGACATTTTTGACTGTTGAGAATACTTAAAAATCACATGTTTAGTCATTTTTTATACAATTTATTTTGACCTGCCCTTGTATTTTTTAAAATACCCATCACTATAAAAAACATGGCAACACCGTTGTCACTCATTAGGAGTGCCCATGTCTGAAATTATTATGAATCAAGAAACCTTAGAGCCTCAGGTTCCAAGTGTATTACCACTTTTAGCGTTACGTGATGTGGTGGTGTATCCACACATGCAAATCGCGCTATTTGTAGGTCGTGAAAAATCGATCAATGCAGTTGATGTGGCTCGTAACAGTGACAATCTAGTATTTGTAGTTGCTCAAAAAGATTCTCTTTCAGAAGAAATTGATCACGACAACTTATATCAATACGGTACTGTCGCGAAGATTGTGCAAGTTGTGAATCATGAAAATGATGAAAACTGTATAAAAGTATTAATTGAAGGCTTGCATCGTTCAAAGCTAGAAAAAATCATTGATGAAAATGATTATCTAACCGCAGAACATGCGCTTAGCCCAATGTCAGTCCACATTGACGAAACCACGCAAGAAACACGTGTTCAAGAATTACGTGCCCTGTTTGCTCAATATGCTGAAGCAAAGCTGCGTAATGCGCGTGAATTGATTGCTGCTGCGAACAAGATTGACGATTTACTGCAATTGTTATTCTTCGTAGCGACCCGTGTTCCACTGAATATTGATGTGAAGCAAAAATTCCTCGAACACGATGAGTTTGAAGCACATCTACAAGAACTGATGACGTATTTATTGCAACAATCTGAAGAACAACAGATTGAACAAACTTTACATGACTCAGTGAAGCGCCAAATGGAGAAAAATCAACGCGAATACTTCCTCAATGAAAAGATGAAGGTCATTCAGCGTGAGCTTTCTGACATGAATGGCGGCGCGGAAGATGACGTTGCTGAAATTGAAAAACGTCTTGCTGAAGCTGATTTGCCTGAACATGTGCGTAAAAAAGCGGAAAGCGAATTCCGTAAACTCAAAGCGATGCAACCTGCGTCTAGTGAAGCGGCTGTGGTGCGCAATTATATCGAGGCCATCTTAGATACGCCTTGGAATAAAGCCAGCAAAGTCAGCATTAACTTAAGCAAAGCACAAGAAATTCTCGATGCAGATCATTACGGCTTAGATGACGTAAAAGATCGTATTGTGGAATATCTCGCAGTTCAATCGCGCGTGAAAAAACTCAAAGGCCCAATCCTTTGTTTGGTTGGCCCTCCAGGGGTAGGTAAAACTTCACTGGGTGAATCGGTTGCGAAAGCGACAGGTCGTGAGTTTGTACGTATGGCACTCGGTGGCGTACGTGACGAAGCGGAAATCCGTGGTCACCGTCGTACCTATATCGGTGCGATGCCGGGTAAAATTGTGCAGTCTTTAACGAAAGTTGGTGTGAAGAATCCATTGTTCTTGCTCGATGAAATCGACAAGATGGCACAAGACTACCGCGGCGACCCTGCTTCTGCATTGCTTGAAGTACTTGATCCATCACAGAACAGCAAGTTTAACGATCACTATTTAGATCTTGATCTGGACCTGTCTGAAGTGATGTTCATCTGTACTGCCAACAGCATGAATATTCCAGAAGCATTGCTTGACCGTATGGAAGTGATTCGTCTACCAGGTTATACCGAAGATGAAAAAGTCAATATTGCTGAGCGTTACCTTGTTCCGAAAGCAATGAAGAACAATGGTCTACGTGCGAAAGAATTGACTGTTCATGAAGAAGCGATTCGTGACATCGTACAACGTTATACACGTGAAGCCGGTGTGCGTAGCTTAGAGCGTGAAGTCTCTAAAATTGCCCGTAAAGTTGTAAAAGAAGCGGTCAGCAAGAAGTCTAAAAATCTTCAGATTGATGTGACTTCGGCCAATCTTCCAGACTACTTAGGTCCACATAAGTTTGACTTTGGTATGGCGGAAGACGAAGCTCAAGTCGGTCGCGTGAACGGTTTGGCGTGGACTTCAGTCGGTGGTGAGTTGTTGACCATTGAAGTTGCAGCGGTTAAAGGTAAAGGTAAATTCATCACCACAGGTTCTCTCGGTGATGTGATGAAAGAATCGATTACTGCTGCTATGACTGTCGTGCGTACCCGTGCAGATGAATTGGGTATCGAATCGACACGTTTCGAAGAAACCGATGTTCACGTCCACTTACCAGAAGGTGCAACACCAAAAGATGGCCCTTCTGCAGGTTTAGCGTTAACAACTGCATTGGTTTCTGCTTTCACAGGCATCCCAATTCGTCCGGATATTGCCATGACAGGTGAAACCAGTCTCGGTGGTCGTGCAATGCGCATTGGTGGCTTAAAAGAGAAACTTCTGGCTGCACACCGTGGTGGAATTAAGCTGGTCTTCATTCCTCAAGACAACGTCCGTGATTTATCTGAAATCCCAGACAATGTTAAAGAAGGTTTAGAGATTAAAGCGGTGAAATCAATTGATGAGATTTTACCACTGGCGTTGACCTCTATGCCTGAAGCTTTGGTCAAAGCACCCATTGTGAAAGCGGTCGATGAAGGCAAAAAAGCTGCACGCCACTAATTCCGCATCGTAAAAAGAGAGAGCTTCGGCTCTCTTTTTTATTACAATTTACTGTAGATAACACCACACATCTTTATGCTTTTATTTCCTACAATAATTTGATCAAGGGATACATGTAGGACAACTAAAATGAAAAACCCGATTGGCTGGTTTGAGATTTATGTGGATGACTTATCTCGTGCCAAACAATTTTATGAATCTGTTTTTAACATTCAATTAACTGAATTAACTCCACCAGCGGATGATAATTCACTGCAAATGTGGGCTTTCCCCTCAGACATGCAAGCCTATGGCGCTTCAGGTGCACTGGTGAAAATGCCAGGCCTATCCGCAGGAGGAAACAGTACCTTAATCTATTTTTCATGTGACGATTGTGCGAATGAAGCGAGCCGACTTGTTGAGTCTGGTGGAAAAATTCATGAAGCAAAAACTGCCATTGGTGAATATGGTTTTATTGTGCTGGCCTTTGATAGCGAAGGAAATATGATTGGCCTACATTCCATGACGTGAAACGAATGAAACTCCAAATTTTCGCTTAGTTGGTTTGAATTTTTTGTATTAAACCTTTTCTGCAATCATGACTCAGACTTGAAAAATCGATAAAAAGCCCGATATAAATAATAAGAACAGATACGCGCTGTATGTTTCTTTTTATTGATGATTTGAAATTGCATGGTCATCTGATTCTCCAGACGGATGACCTTTTATCGCAGTTCTCGCTACTTGGGAACTGCGTTTTTTATGGCTCAAAATACATTAAGGTTTCAATAAATGCTGTACCAGCCCATCGATCACATTTGCCATTTTGGACAAATTCAACGTCGCTAAGCGGTCTGCTTTGGTATGGTAGTGACCATTTCGATAAAATGCGGTATCGGTAATCATGACTGCGGGGATATCAAACTCCCAATAATTTAAGTGATCTGAAAAATCAAAAGCATTAGCGAAGCTTGGCGCGACCAAACGCTGACACTCCAACTGATCAAGTTGCTGCATCGCTGTACAATAGCCTGCGCCTAAGTCACGTGAGCTCACGTTACTCACTGTCGCAATAAAATTACCATGGGTTGGATAAATCCACTTTAAGCCCACAGGATAGCTTTGGATTAGTTGTTCGCTAAAGAACCCGATCATTTCTAAAATATACACACCTTTAATCTTATCTTTTTGAGACTGAATCGATTTCGCATGCACATAGCTGCCCATTTGTTCAGTTTTAGAAAACGGTGGTTCTTCTAAACTATAGAACACAAAGTCCACATTGTTAGGCAGTTTAGACTTCTGCTCTGCCAAAATACGCGCCGTTTCAATCACACCCGCAACGCCAGAGGCATTGTCATCTGCGCCATCCTGATCACCAAAGACGTCATAATGCGCCCCAACAATCACGCGGTCTGCCCGTCCGACGTTTAAACTACACACTACATTTCGGTAGATTTGCTGATTGGCAGTAAAGTTTTGATAGTGACACGGAACGCCCAATAAGCGCATTTGTTCTTTGATCCATGCAGAGACACGGTTCAGTTCATCAAGGTTTTTATAGTTACGTGCTTTGCCCTGACCAATCACTTGCTCCAAATAGACTTGTAGGTTTTGTTCATCAGCCATTTTGGCGTTGCTTGCAAATACCTGCCCTGTGAAAGTACCCAGTACAACAATCAACAAAAAAGCCTGTTTTTTTAAAGTTTTGAGCCACATTGTTATTATTCCAAGTGTTTCTTATTCCTCTCATCTGTTGAATTAAGCAACATTGGCTCAGTGAATTCAATTGCATTTTGTTTCGTCTCACTGCAAAGCCTTACTTTCACCGTTATAATGAATCATCTCGTTATACATGACCCATTATGAAAATCCGTATTCTGACCATTGGTCAAAAAATGCCTGCATGGGTACTGACTGGTTTTGAAGATTATTTCAAACGTATTCAACCCTTTGTGCAAACGCAGATTATTGAACTGCCAATGGCAAAGCGCGGTAAAAATGATTCAGAAGCAGATATTTTGAAATACCGTCAAATTGAAGGTGATAGCATTTTAAATGCGATGAAAGGCAACGAAGTGCTGATTGCTTTAGAAGTCGGTGGTCGTGAGTTTAGCACCGAAAAACTGGCAGAAACCATGAAAGGATGGATGCTTGAGGGCAATGATATTGTGCTTGCTATTGGTGGGCCTGACGGTCACTCTGAAGCAGTACGTAAAGCAGCTGCTTGGCATTGGTCTTTATCCAAACTGACCTTACCACACCCGATGGTTCGCGTGATGCTGATTGAACAACTCTACCGTGCGATGAGTATTAATCATAATCATCCTTATCATCGTGCAGGTTAAGCTCAAGTATTGTTCTTTTTTTGGAACAATACGTTGATATTTCCCCCATTACACAGATGATAAGAATCTGACAAAATTCTTTTCATCTTCTCCTATTAGGCTTTCACAATGAACTTACAAACGCTACCCGGCTTATTCATTTCTCATGGCTCACCCATGCTTGCGTTGAATCCAGAGCAAGTTGGGCCTGCGTTGCATCGTTTGGGTCTAAACTTACCGACACCACAAGCAATTGTGATTATGTCCGCGCACTGGGAAAGTAACTCACTTGAAGTAAGTACTGCAGTCCGTCCTGAGACATGGCATGACTTTCGAGGCTTTCCTGCTGAACTTTATGAAATTCGATATCCAGCACCCGGTCAGCCTGTTTTAGCCGAAGAAATTCTACATTTATTGGCAGAAGCGGGTTTTTCAGCTCATGCAAACAGTACCCGTCCGCGTGATCATGGCGTTTGGATGCCTTTACTCCATATGTATCCAGATGCAGACATCCCTGTGGTGGAAATTTCACTCCCTATGAATCTGTCGGCAGAGGAGATTTATAAAATTGGACAAACCCTTGCGCCACTACGCGAGCAGCAGGTCTTGCTCATTGGCTCAGGGAGTATTACCCATAACTTAGCCGAGTTGTCTTGGCATGTTCAGTCACAAGCGGTACCTGAGTGGGCATCGACGTTTCGTAATCATGTCGTCGCGAAACTTAGCCATCAGGACTTTGACGCCATTTTAGACTGGGAATCGATTCCTTTTGTCCGTCGTAACCACCCAACGTTAGAACACTTTGCCCCAATATTCTTTGCGATGGGTACAGGTCATCGTTTTAATATTGTACATAGCAGTTTTACCATGGGTGCACTGGGCATGGACATTTACCGTTTCGATTAATGTATAAATTTTACTTATATGTTAACAAAAAATATTTATGGATACATTTTGAAACCCAAAAGAACCGAATGTATCCATTCTTTTAAAAACAACATCGGATATCATGTATCTTGTTATTTTAAATCAAGAACTTGTAAGCCATGAAATTAAAATATTTAGCGATTGCCCTTTTCCCTCTCGCACTGGCTGCTTGCCAATCATCTGATATTCAAAAAGTAGGAGATTTGGCTGTGTCTGTACTACAACAACAAAATGCAGATCAAACACTCGCAAACTACCATTGGAGTGCGAACACCTTGGATGCGCCTAAACCTTTGGTTTTAAACTTTGACAAACAAGCAGGTCGTTTAGGCATTGCAACCAGTTGTAACGGTATGGGTACCAGTTGGAAAGTTGAGAATAATCAAATCGTGACGGGTAACCTGATGGCGACTCAAATGGCATGTGAACCAAAAGCCATGGCTCAAGAAGGCGTTGCAGCAGATTTATTTGACAACCGTAAGGCACCGTTTGTTTTAAACCTAAATGATCCTGATGCACCAACACTGACCGTGGTATCGGCAAAAGGTGAAAAAATTGTATTCACGGGTAAACAAACCGCTGAATCGAAATATCAAAGCCAAGGTGAAACTGTTTTCTTAGAAATTTCACCAGAGACCAAAACATGTTCTGCAGGTGTTGCTCGTATGGAATGCCTACAAGTTCGTGAAATTAAGTATGCTGAAAATGGCGTAAAAACACAGGTCGATAAAGACTGGACTTTATTCTATAACCACATTGATGGCTTCACCCACAATCCGAAAGAGCGTCAAATCGTGCGTGTTAAACGTTATGAAATTGCCAACCCTGCGGCTGACCAATCAAAATATGCTTATATTCAAGACATGATTATTGAACGTGAAGCAGTCAAAGGTTTATTGTAATCGTTCAATGACCTGTAAAAAAACCGAGGCTATCGTCTCGGTTTTTTATAGAGATTTTTCTAAGTGTATATAAACTTAGAATACGCCTTGAGCAAGCATTGCATCTGCAACTTTTACAAAGCCTGCAATGTTCGCACCATTGACATAGTTCACAGTACCGTCTGGTTGCGTACCGTATTTCACACAGTTACGGTGAATTTCTTTCATGATCGCATGTAAGCGCTCATCGACTTCTTCAAAAGTCCAACCCAAACGCAAAGCATTTTGTGACATTTCTAAGCCAGAAGTCGCAACACCACCCGCGTTGGATGCTTTACCTGGTGCGTATAAAATTTTCGCTTCAACGAATTTTTCGACTGCATCTAAGGTAGAAGGCATGTTTGCCCCTTCAGCGACACAAATCACTCCATTTGCAAGGAGTACTTCAGCATCCGCCTGATCTAACTCATTTTGAGTTGCACATGGCAATGCGATATCACATGGAATAGACCATGGACGCTGCCCTTCTAAGTATTCAAAACCATGCTTAGACGCAAACTCAGAAATACGACCGCGCTTCACATTTTTCAGTTCCATCACTTCAGCAAGTAAAGCATCGGTAAAGCCTGCTTTTACATATACCGTACCCGCAGAGTCAGACAATGAAACGACTTTTGCACCTAGATACATTGCTTTTTCAGCAGCGTACTGCGCTACGTTACCCGAACCAGAAATCGTGACTGTTTTGCCTTGGAAGCAGTCGCCACGGGTTTTCAGCATTTCTTCAGCAAAATACACTGTGCCGTAGCCGGTTGCTTCAGGACGTGCCAAAGAACCACCAAAGGTCAAACCTTTACCCGTAAACACAGATGAAGTGTCATTGCTCAGCTTCTTCATCATGCCAGCCATATAGCCCACTTCACGGCCACCCACACCAATATCACCCGCAGGGATATCCGTATTTGAACCTAGGTGACGGTATAGCTCAATCATTAGCGCTTGGCAGAAACGCATAATTTCGCCTTCAGACTTCCCCTTAGGATCGAAGTCTGAACCGCCTTTACCACCACCCATTGGTAGTGTCGTTAACGCATTTTTAAAGGTTTGCTCAAAGCCTAAAAATTTTAGGATCGATAAATTCACCGATGGGTGAAAACGCATACCGCCTTTAAATGGACCAATTGCCGAGTTGTATTGAACACGGAAAGCACGGTTTACATGGGTTTGACCTTGATCATCCACCCATGAAACACGGAATTGAATCGCACGCTCTGGCTCAACCAAACGCTCGAGCAAACCGTGATCTGCATAACGAGGATTTTTTTCAATGAACGGCCAAAGGCTGGTCATGACTTCCTCTACCGCTTGTAGAAACTCGGGTTGATGTTCATCACGTGTTTTCACGTAATCTAAAAACTCATTAAGGCTGTTATATTTCAACGCTTAATCCTCAGCAGAAAATGGATCAAAATTGGTCAAATTTTATAAACAATGTTAAATTTTGGCGCAAACAATTAAATATCTTTTACCAACAATTCACAACACCTTTCTGTTAAAAAACATATTTATCATTTATATAACAATTATTTATATAAAATATACTTAGAAATTTGTTATAAAAAAACACCAATGAAAACACAGGCTTAAAATCATTTTTTGCTCAAAAATGATGCAGTTAATGAACCATTTTAGAACACAGGATTAATCAAAAAAAACATGGTAAAATTCAGTGATCTACCCATTTCTTCTAATATCTCTGCAAATTCATATGCAGGATTGGTTTACGCATGAATTCGCACATTTCCCTGATCCAAAATATCGATACCCTCCTTCCCCAAACCCAATGTGGACTCTGCGGACATCGTGATGGATGTCTGCCTTATGCCCAAGCCATCAGCGAAGGTGAAGCAGCCAATAAATGTGTACCCGGCGGGCAGCCTGTAGCCGATGCATTGGCTCAGTTGCTAAACCGGCCAGCATTAATTGCAGAAGAAAGTGTTTGGCCTATTCAAGCCGATGGCCGCCCACAGAGAATGAAAGCAATCATTCGTGAAGATGAATGCATTGGTTGTACCAAATGTATTAGTGCCTGTCCTGTAGATGCCATTATTGGCTCGGGTAAACTCATGCACAGTATTTTGACTGACCTGTGTACAGGCTGTGAACTGTGTATCCCACCTTGTCCTGTTGACTGTATTGACCTTATTCCAGATGTAAACGGTATACCGACGGAAATCTTGCGTAAAGCTGAACAAGATGATTTAAGACAACGCTATTACGCACATATTCAACGTGAAGAAAAACAGCGCCTACACCGTAAAGGTCCAGTGGTTCGTGCGGAAATTGATACGGCTTTATTTGCCCAGTTTTCAGCACAGAACGATGCTGTACCTGACATTCAGATCATTGAAAAAGAAAAAGAAATGGCAGCAAAACTCGATGCAAAATCCACCATTGAGCTGGCGAAATTACGCGTACAAATTAAAAAATTAGAAAAGCAACTCAGTGTTCGTGAAGATGCGAAAAAACGTCTGTTGTTAGATGACTTAACCCAACAGCTTCATCAGTTACAGGGAGCTTAAGCATGCTAACGACAAGCGGAAAACCTGTAAAAAACATGACCAAAAAGCAAATCCAAATCTTTTTTGAACGTTTACGTGCACAACGTCCAAACCCCAAAACTGAATTGAATTATTCGAGTCCTTTTGAGCTGTTGGTGGCTGTGACCTTATCTGCTCAGGCGACAGATGTGAGTGTTAACAAAGCCACCGATAAACTCTTTCCTGTTGCCAATACACCTGAAACGATTTATGCCTTAGGGGTCGATGGTTTAAAAACCTACATTAAAACTATAGGCTTATATAATGCGAAGGCTGAGAATGTCATTAAAGCCTGTAAGATGCTGATTGAAAAACATAACAGCATCGTGCCAAACAACCGCGCCGATTTAGAAGCTTTGCCCGGTGTAGGACGAAAAACAGCCAATGTGGTGTTAAATACTGCTTTTGGACAACCGACCATGGCGGTCGATACGCATATTTTTCGTTTAGGCAATCGTACAGGATTAGCGGTCGGCAAAAATGTGCTTGAAGTCGAACACCGTTTGGTAAAAGTCATTCCGAAAGAATTTATTGTCGACTCACATCATTGGCTCATTTTACATGGTCGATACTGCTGTATTGCACGCAAACCGAAATGCCATGAATGCATCGTTTCAGATGTGTGTAACTGGCCAGATCGTTTTGAATTTGGTGCAGCACGTATTGCCACAACGACGATAGAAGCTGAACATTAAAGTTCAGTTTTTTTATTGTTGATTTGATTTATCTTTGAAATCCTGCTGCAACTTCGGATGTAACTGACGTTCTGGTTGCTTCTTCGACATTTTTTCTTGTTTACTGACATCGCGTAGCATTTTTACGCTAATGTAAAACAAACCCACCAATACCGCCGCAGCAACAATAATTAAAACAATGATTCCAACTTGTGCCACACGCGACTCCATTTTTAGAGGATCAAGAAAAAGAGCCCTAATATGACTTAGAGCTCTTTCAATGTCAAAACATTGCCATGTTTAAAACATGCAATTATTTGTCTTGATCAAGAATCGCAAACAAATCTGCTTGTACTTCGTCAATTGGACGTAAGCCATTCAGCTTGTCGTAGGTTGGTGCATTTTCACCAGACGCTGCGCGACCTTGGTAGAAACCAACCAACTGTTCAGTTTCAGTGTGGTATGAACCTAAACGCTTACGAATCGTTGCTTCTTGGTCATCTGGACGTTGTACCAGCTCTTCACCAGTTTCGTCGTCCTTACCTTCCACTTTAGGTGGGTTGTAAACGATGTGATAAACACGGCCCGATGCTGGGTGCTGACGGCGACCAGAAAGACGTTGTACAATTTCTTCGTCAGGAACATCAATTTCAATCACGTGATCAATGTTGATGCCTTCATTTTCAAGCGCTTCGGCTTGAGGAATGGTACGAGGGAAACCATCAAAGATACAGCCATTTACACAGTCAGGTTGCGCAATACGTTCTTTCACTAAACCAATGATCAGTTCATCAGATACAAGACCACCATTGTCCATCACGCTTTTAGCTTGTAGACCGAGTTCAGTTCCTTCACGAATTGCAGCACGGAGCATATCACCGGTTGAAATTTGTGGGACATTGTAGCGCTTACAGATCAACTGAGCTTGTGTACCTTTACCTGCTCCAGGTGGTCCGAGTAAGATAATGCGCATAAAAAAACATCCTCATTTAAACAATGTATTTGACACTTTGTACATGCCGACAAATTCGACATATTTTTAGCATCTAATTATAAGAAAGCTACAAACAAATGTATTGTACCCGCAATGAAGCCCGTTACCCCACCCAATAAAATCAAAATCCATTCGTCTTCCTGAAATGCAGGACGTAATAAGTTTTGAAATTCTTTCGGCGTTAGCTCCCTAATACGGTCTCTAAACATTTGATAGATTTTCTGTGCACGGCTCGCATTGAACGCTGGGTCGCATACAGGCACCATCGTAATTTCAATTGAACGATCAATCAAGTCCGTCTTGAGTTTTGCGTATTCACGTGGCCCCAAAGACAGCTGCAAAGATGTTCTCACCAATGGTGTTTCCATGATTTCATTAATATGACGCTTGACAATACGACGGGTCTTGTCTTTTTTATTGCCATACATCATTTCAGTCATGATAGATTTTAACGTAATCAGGTCTTCTGTGACTACACTTGCAAACACATCTGACACTTCTTCTTGGCGCTTCATGAAAGCGCCTTGTACATTATAAGTCCCAATGCGCGGAATCACAGGTTTAATCCATGGAAACTTACGATCTTTTGTTAATTCAGTCAGTTGCAAGTATCGAACATAGTGTGGCTCAATTGGATTAAACACCATCCAAATCGCAATCCAGTTGGTTAAGAAGCCCCATACTGCCGCCCAAAATGGGACCGTCCAATGCCATGGCACCACAAACCAAACAATCATTTGGAAGATACCAAAGAACATCCCGATGAGTGCACTAATATGCCAAATAAAGTTGATTTCTTTCTGCCCCACTTTCAAGAACATACGCACCATTAGTCTGCGGTCACCTTCCATTTGGCTGACCACCATATCGCGCATATCCACAAGTGACTCGACGTTCATGGTCAGTTCAGTCACTAATTCTCTGAGCACAGCCGGAAGCTGTTTGTGTGCCTGCGCATAAATTCGACGCTTAATTGAATAAGGTAAGTTTTCCCAAAGTACTGCATTGCGATCAATCATGACTTCATCAATCAGGTGCTCAAGTTCAAAACCAACTTGCTCACCAATGATTCGCGCCATATCCTCAGGATCCATTGCATCTAAAAATTCACGCAAAGAACCAAGCTTAGATAAGGTGTTATCCGTAATGATGCCTGAAATACGCCCCGCTTTTCTGGGCACAATGCCCTGCCAACCCACAGGCAAAGGCCCAATATGAAAACCCCAAAATGTAATCGGGTAAAAGACCATTTTCAGGGCCATCCAAACGTGCGCCCAAGTCACAAAAGCAGTCACAGGAATAATGCTGAGTACAGCCCAAAAATCGGGTCGATTCAAAAAGGTTTGCCACAACTGATTGACGTACTCAAGCATGCATAACTTCCATATTTAATTTTATTAACTGAATTATATAGCGTTTTAAAAAAGATATTGTGTCTATAAACCGAAACTTAGAGTATAGGAAAATTGTAGTCTCGGTTCAGTTTCTGCAACCACATAGCCCGATTTGGCTTCGAGTTTTTCCCCTGCACCAATCCCTACACTGAAAGTGCTGATTCGTTCAGGACTCAGTAACACATAAGCAAGATCTACACCACCACCAAGGCGAGATTCGTACTCGCCATCCACTTTCTTGCTGTCAATATGCCCCGCATAAACACCGAGATAATAACCATTTTTATCTTTACCAGTAAAATGAACTGGAAATCTAAAGCCTAGCTGACCACCTACAGGGTAATCATCATTGATAAATACCCCAGCTTTTGCATATGCAATGCCATAAGGATTCACCCATTCCAAATTGGTGTGCAGTAATTTCTGCGTTACACCAGCCCCTACATTCCATGTTTGAGCACTGCCAGCAGGAATTTTTGCATCTGGCAAAAAGGAATTATCTTGAGCGTAGGCTACGTTTGCACAGGCAACAAGTGCCAACACTGGATAAATTCTTGTCATTATTGTCACCATTATCCGTAATGTTATTTTAGTAATTGGTCCCTTTTTACAGGATTTTGACTGTAGCAGAATTTATAAAACACTTATATACAGCAATTTATATTTTTGATGTCTATAAAGTCAAAATTTAGGCAAAAATGAAAAGCAGAAGCCGCGATTACAAATATCAAAACAGTGTGACATGCGTTAGAATAGCGCGCAGGTATTTTCCTCTTTATCCATGTGTTTAAGTCGATTTGGTATGAAACAGCACTTTCCTTTAAAAAATGTCCAACAAGAAAAGCGCATTTTTCGAAATCGTACCTTTATTTCCATGGGTATTGTGGTTTTCTTCTTGCTGATTTTAGTCACTCGCTATGCCTATTTGCAGCTGGTTCAATTTGACGAGTTTTCAACTGCATCCGATCAAAACCGCATCCGTTTACAACCTTTAGCCCCTGCACGTGGTTATATTTATGACCGCAATGGCGTGCTGTTGGCGGACAATTATCCTGTCTTTACCGCGACGATGAGTCGAGCGGATGTGACGGATATTGATGCCACGATTGAACGTTTAACACCAATCTTAGAACTCACACCAGATGATATTGAACGCTTTAACAGTCGTATTAAAGCCTCACGTAAAACTGAACGCGTTTCCATTAAACTTAATCTCAATGAAAACGATATTGCTCGCTTTAGCGAAGTTAAATATCAATTCCCTGGGGTTAATATCGAAACCCAGATGACACGCTACTATCCACATGGTGAACTGTTTGCCCATGTGATTGGTTATGTGGGCCGAATTAACGATAAAGAATTAAAAAGCATTAATAAAGATTTGTATGCGGGTACTAACCTGATTGGTAAAATTGGGGTAGAAAACTCCTATGAAGATTTACTACATGGTGTGCCTGGAAATGAGTCTGTCGAAGCCGATGCGCATGGTAACGTGCTACGTCATTTAGGTCGCAAAGAACCCGTTCGTGGTAATGACTTATATCTTTCACTCGATTATGGCTTGCAGACGGTTGCCTCAGAGCAACTTGCAGGTCGTCGTGGTGCAATCGTGGCGATGGATCCACGTACAGGTGAAATTCTGGCCTTGGTCTCAAGTCCAAGTTTTAACCCTAACCTGTTTGTCACTGGGATTAGCCATACCGACTATAGTGGTTTACGCGATAACCTCGATCAACCACTATATAACCGTGCTGTGCAAGGCGCTTACCCGCCCGGCTCAACCATTAAACCAATGTTTGGTTTAGGTGGTATTCATTATGGCTTAATTGATTGGGGCACGGCCATTTCCGATCATGGCTATTTCACACTTCCGGGCGATTCGCATAAATTCCGCGACTGGAAAAAGTCAGGACACGGCGTTGTCAACTTGCATAAATCACAAGTGGTCTCTTGTGATACCTTCTTCTACATTCTGTCGTTCCGTATGGGCATTGAGAAAATGAACACATGGATGCGTCAGTTTGGCTTTGGTGAAAAAACTGGTGTGGATTTACCAAGTGAAAGTACAGGTCTTTACCCCAACCCTGAATGGAAAATGCGTACTCGCGATGCAAAATGGCTTAAAGGTGAAACCATTTCAGTGAGTATTGGACAAGGTGCTTTTACTGCAACCCCCCTACAATTAGCCATGGCAACTGCCATTACTGCGAATCATGGTTCACATGTGATTCCGCATGTTTTACAAACAAGTAAAGGCGCGAAATCACATAAAGACTTAAATGCACCTGATGGCAGAATCCAGTTCAATGGTACAGACGAAGACTGGGTAAAAATGCGTGATGCCATGGTCGATGTCATTGAAACAGGTACTGGGCGTGGCATTCGCACGCCAATGTATAAAATTGCAGGTAAAACCGGTACTGCACAGGTCAAAAGTATTGCTCAAGGTAAACGCTACAATGAAGCCCTACTAACCGAACGTCAATTAGACCACGGTTTATTCGTGGGCTTTGCACCTGCGGAAAACCCTGAAATTGCGATTGCAGTGGTGTGGGAAAATGGTCGTCATGGTGGTTCTGCGGCACAGCTGGCTCGTCCGATCTTAGATTACTGGTTGCTCACTCGTCATAAAAATCCAATTCGTCCTCAAAACCATCAAATTAGCGGTGGTCTAATGACAGCGGGGATTAAACCGGGTGAATTACCAAGTGGTAGCACTCCACCAGCAACCACAACTGGGACAAGAAGTACAGCTACACCAACCAGTACTTCCAATGCAGCACCCGCATCAACGCCAGCAAATATCAGCCGTTCAGCTACACCACCTTCTGCACCTGTGGAGTCAGACTAATTATGAAAAACCAACTCCGCATCATTGGAGGGGACTGGAAACGTCGTCAACTGCCTTTTGCCAGTATTGAAGGTTTACGTCCTACGCCCGATCGCGTACGTGAAACTTTGTTTAATTGGCTCATGTGGGATGTGCAAAATACCAATGTTTTGGATATTTGTGCAGGTTCGGGTGCATTGGCATTTGAAGCCTTATCCCGTGGTGCCTCAAAAGTAGTGATGATTGAACCTGACCGTAGTCAAGCACAATTTTTAACGCAAAACTTGGAACTCCTTAAAGTCCCTAAGTCTCGTGCCCAGTTAAAAGTAGCGACTGCACAGCAAACATTACCCACCTTAAAAGAACAGTTTGATTTGGCCTTTTTAGACCCGCCGTATAGCCTAGAGCTATGGGAAGAATTGGCTCTCTTGGCGGATCCTCTGATTCAAAATAATGGCTATATTTATGTAGAAGCCGATCGGGATTTGAATCAGTTAAACCTTCCAGCATCGTGGATTCAAATGAAGAACACCAAAGCTGGGTCTGTACGTGCAGGTTTATACCAAAAGAAAATAGTTGTTCCCCCCATAATCTAGACACTTTTATGTCCTTTTGATTTACGCCATCACGAAAGAAAGTGGTCTTAGCGCATATTAGTATGGTTCTGAGCTACGCTATGTATGAAGATCAATATACATATTCAAAATCAAGCTAAGGTTTCAGTCATTTTTCATGTCTAAAACTATGTACACCAAACGAAAAATCGTACACTCGTTAAAATTTTAAGGCTCTAGACTAACATATCTATTCTGCTTGCTAGTCTAGAGCCATTTTAAAATATAGCTAAATTCTAAAAACACTAGCACATGGAAACATCTGTAAAACCTCATTTCCTATGGTTTTAGGTGTGATAATAAATTAAGTATTCAGCTATATATCGCATATAATCAAACTACTTTATTCTTCATACAGAATTCGAAAAAAAACTTGAAATAACTCATCGACTGAGTCGATTAACCATTCTTTACGCTTACGTTTAACCCATGCCCACATCTGTTCGATAGGATTTAATCAGGGCTGTATGCAGGAAGCCAAAGAATTTTATGCCCTTGTTGTTCCAATAACTCCTAATATCTGCTCTTTTATGAAATGCTGCATTATCCATAACCACTACACTATTTTCTGGTAATGCTGGTATGAGGAATTGCTCAATCCAAAAATAAAAAAATCTGAATTGATTTTGCAGTCAAATAAACCGACTGAAAATAAATACCCTTTATGGATTGCTCCAATGGCATTGGTCTGATTCTTTAATTGCCAATTATATTGCCCTAAACAGGGTACTCCTTTTCGTGAGTAGCCATGAGGTCTGTAATCATGTGACTTAAAACCACTTTCATCCAGATAAATAATCGGGTGGTTTTTTTCTAATTCATTCACTTACTGAATAAATTTATCCCTAAGCTTTGTATCTGCTTTAGGTCGGCGCGCAATTGTTTTATAAAATTTCTGAGCGGCAGTTCAAACATACGGTACTGGGTTTATTGTTTAGTTCAGGCTGTTTTCTATGTATCAGCTATCGCTTTCTGTAGTGCTATAAAACTTGACTCTAAACTTTGGCAATGGCTTGGGTCAGCAATTGTGTATTTTGTGTCAAAATAGGCTTATCTTTAAACAACTTGGCACTACTGCACTTCCTCAAACTTCATAAATCTTTATACAATTGGCGTACCTTCCAACCCACCGCCCACCATATATGAAACTGCCTCTTGCACTACTGAGTATTTGCTTTATCAGTGCTTGCTCCATAAGCTCATCCAAAGAAATAAAACAAGCCGAAAAACTTCTCCAATCTTTTGACTGTCAAAATATAGAGCGCGATCAGGCAGACCACAGCAGCATGACCAGTTATCATGAACAAGTGCTTGCCAGCAGCAAACAAAAAGCCCAATCCTATGTAGAAAGCTATCAACATGGCGATCAAATTTTTGACCTGCCCCTGCCCGAAGTGATTGAAACACAGCTACAAAGTTATACGGCCGCATGCCAGTCGCTAGGTGGGGTTTTACCCAATCCTCAGCAGAGCCATTAAAATACGGTTAACAATAAAAAAAGACAGCTCGAAAGCTGTCTTTTTTTATTTCATATGATTCGAATTTAAGACGCAGTTGAGTCGTTGTGATAGCGAGTATCGACACTGAAATCTTGAGGAAATTTAGCAGAAATTTGCGCATAAAATGCCATAATTTCAGCCATATCTTTTTCATAATCCCCAGTAGGATAAATAATTTTACCTACCCCAGTTTTTTTCTTCGCATAGTCCATATAGGCCAACGCAATGGGAACACCAGCACTGACTGCAACATGGTAAAAACCTGTTTTCCACTGTTCCTGCTTGGCACGTGTCCCTTCAGGGGTGACCAACATGACCAACTTAGGGTGTACTTTAAAAAGATCACTCATTAGTTGCACCATACTAGGACGCGGTTCACCTTCATGCTTCGGACGACGGTCAATACCTATCCCGCCCATTGCACGAACAAATGGCCCAAATGGTAGCTTCATATAGCTGTCTTTGATAGTGATACGGACATGCACACCTAAGGCTTTTAATGCCAAACGAGCGTACAGCGCATCCCAATTGCTGGTATGTGGTGCTGCAATCATCACACATTGATCGATATTCAAATCCCAATGATTATCAATCTGCCACCCCATTAAGGCTAAACTTTGTTCTGCAAGCTTTTCGAACACAAAAAATACCACATTACTGAAAATCCGCGCCGATTCTAGCAATGCTGCTGATCAAATACACGGCGAGACGCTCAATAAAACAGCAATTAATCTATAAACGTATATTTTATTTAATTCCAAATATTTCAAGAAAAAACAGGGTCTTTGAGATTAAAGGTAAAAATACGTGAATAGTATTCTTTATTGAAGATACAGAAGCACTCACAGATCTTCACAAATTCATTTCCTGCACTACTGTAGTGTAAAACTAAACATTGAATAATATCAGGTGCTGTATATGCAAAAGACTGTTTTAGCACTATGCCTATCTTTCACCATGTTAACTGCATGCTCAAAGCCAAATGAAAACAATCCTCCACCAGATCACAATGTCACGACATCTCTGGACGACAGTGCTAGCGCAACCGTGATGGATGCACCAGACACAGCAAATGCCTTAGATTGGGTAGGCACATATCAAGGGGTTCTACCCTGTCATGATTGTTCTGAGATCGACACTGAACTTGAACTGACCTTAGATCATCATTTTGTGCTGAAACAAAAATTTTTAGGCAAATCGAATAATAATTATGTCAATGAAGTGAAAGGCTCATTTCAATTTGTGAATGGCTCTGATCAACTGATACAGCTAGACTCATCTGGTGATAGCCGTATTTATTATATTGGTGCGCAATTTATTGAAATGCGTGGTGATAAAGGCCAAGTACTGGATCAACCTGAGTTCAACTTTAAACTCACCAAATCCTTAGAATAAGATACTCACTACATCATGCATGATTTAAATTGCTTATTTGTATGTCGCAGCATGAACTCCCCCAAGCATCAAAAAAAGGGAGCCAAATTACTTCGGCTCCCTTTTGAGATAATTTACTTCTTTTGGCTCTGCAAATTTTTAATTAACTCACTAAAATCAAGTGTTGCAGCTTTTTGTACAGGTGGATAATCCATCAAAGATTTAATGTGTGAACCCAGTAGTGCCTCTAAAGGTTCAGAAATCCATTGCTTGGTTTGAATAATATCTGAACGGTCTCTGATACTATCAAATGTCTCAAATGGGTCTTGGCGAAGGTTGTACATCATTGGAAATTTTTGCTTTTGATATTGGTCGTAATAATTTTCACTGGTTTCAAAATGAACTTTCCATTGATTAATACGAACTGCACGTAAAATCGATTCATGATAGTACAGAAAATTATCTCGCATACTCTCTTTTGATTTTCCCGTCCAATAGTCGATATTGTTTACACCATCAATAATTTGCTTACGATTGGTTTTCATCTCCTCGACTACATTTTTATTCCCTGCGACATTCGCCAAAGTTGTAAACAGATCCATATGCGACTGAATGCCGTGCTTCACTTGTCCCGCAGGAATATGTCCCGGCCATCGCACCATCATTGGCACACGTACTCCCCCTTCATAAGTGGTCATTTTTTCACCACGGAACGGTGTGGTTCCACCATGATTTTTTGCACTGTGCTCAGGGCCATTATCGGTGGTATAAACAATGATAGTGTTATCCAACACCCCCATCTTCTTCATATCATCCAAGAGTTGACCGACTTGCATATCGTGTTCAACCAAACCACTGCCGTATAAATCATCTTCTGAGGTGGCTTTGGCAGCTAAGTAACGATGCTCAGGACGTAAATGGGTAAACATGTGCATACGACTTGGATTCAGCCACACAAAAAACGGCTTGTCCGATTTTTTACTGCGCTTCATAAAATCGACACTGGCAGCGATAAATTCATCATCCACCGTTTCCATACGTTTACGGGTTAAAGGGCCTGAGTCTTTACACTTTTGTTTACCCATCACACCAAAACGAGGATCGATAGTTCCATCATTATCGTTGGACGAATAACAGTGTAATACACCACGTGTTCCATACTGATTCACAAATTCAGGATCTTTTGGATAATCATACTGTTCAGGAAATTCTTCAGTATTTAAATGATATAAATTACCAAAGAATTCATCAAAACCATGTACTGTCGGTAAGCTATCATTTCGATCACCCAAATGATTTTTACCAAACTGACCACTCATATAACCTAACGGTTTGAGTACTTCTGCCAAAGTCGGTGTTGCAGCTTTAATCCCTAAAGGTGAATCTGGACGACCGACTGTGGTCATACCTGAACGAATCGGATACTGACCTGTAATAAATGCTGCACGTCCAGCGGTTGAACTTGGCTGTGCATAGTGATCGGTAAACATCACGCCTTCTTTGGCAATACGATCAATATTCGGCGTGTCATAGCCCATAACACCATGACTATAAGCACTGACGTTCTGCCAGCCTACATCATCGGACATGATCACTAAAATATTGGGTGGTTTCGCCATAAGTGCTGTTGAAAGTAATGCTCCACCTACCAAAGCTAAAGAGCGAGAAATTAAGTTTTTTGCATGGTATTTTCCTTAAACACATTCGTATAAAACGAATTTTCATCCTTGTTTCAAACCCTATTTGCACTAAACCTAGAATAATATTAGTGCCTTACACATTTAATTTTTAGAAAAAGCATTTTCTAAAAACCAGTGACAACTGTTTCCTAATACGGTCATATCCATTTAGAAATTTCATTTTTAGCTAAAAGTGCAGTATGAAAAAAACGTTATAAACCTGAGCAAAGATAATGTAGACCCGCCTCTCCATCAGGGTTTTTTAGAAAACGGTCTTTCGGACAATCGCCCCAGCAATATTGAAGATATGGACATTTTTGGCAGTATTCTGGCAGTGACTTCGATTTGGCGTATGCAAATTTCTTTTGTCGCTCAGAAAAAACTAAATCGCCTTGGTGAATCTCGCGAATATTGCCCAATTTGTATTCGGGATAAACAAAATGATCACAAGAGAAGAGGTCGCCATTGTGCTCGACCGCCAAGGATTTTCCGCAAATTTGACCCGACACACATTTCTGCGCCCCATAGCCGAACATCATTGAAACCATGTTTTCAAACTGGTCGATAAAGACCTGCCCAAAGTCTTTCTGTAACCATTCTTTCCACACAGTTGAAAGGAATATGCCCCAATCATCGGCAGCAATCGTCCAGTCTGTCACCACAGAGTCTGAGCTGCCCGGTTGCGCTGCTGAACTGCCCAATTTAGGTAAATCTTGAGGATTCCAATGGCCTGGTGCTGTCTGCTGAAACTGGGCACTTTCCATTCCTGGAATCAGTTGAATCATGCGCGGTCTCACCTGATCTCGAATAAAACGATAAACCTCTAACGGTCGTTTCGCATTATCTCGGTTCACCACACATAAGGCATTAAACGGAACTTGATACTGGCGCAATAACGCAGCAGCCTGCATGACTTTGGCATGCGTCGGTTTTCCACCTTTGTTATAGCGATGGATATCATGTAACTCGGCAGGCCCATCTATGGATAAACCTACCAAAAAATCATGCTGTTTTAAAAATGCACACAAGTCTTCATCCAATAAAGTGCCATTGGTTTGTAAGTCATTTTCAATACGCTGATGAGGTTTGGCATATTTTTTTGCAGCTCAACCACCCGCTGAAAAAACTCCAACCCCATAAGCGTCGGCTCACCACCCTGCCAACTGAAAACCATTTAATTGCCCGTTTGCGCTTCGATATATTGCTTAATATGTAACTCAAGCATCGACTCAGACATACGCGGAACTTTTGGTTGCTGTAACATGTCTTGTTTATGCAAATAGAAGCAATAACTACAGTCTAAGTTGCACTGTGCCCCAGTGGGTTTGATCATCACGTGATAGCGATAGGTTTGTCCCTGCACTTGCAGGCTTCTTAAAGGCGGAGATTCAGCCTGTATAGGTATCATTCGCAATTTTAGAGTCCTCATTTTTTTCAGCGTTCAGGCACAAATTCACAACTGTACAAAACCATGTACACAAGTTATTTTGCGAAAAGAGATCTGGTAGTTTCATTCCATTCACTGCATGAAGTCGGCTAAAGACCCAAGCCATTTTTTGTTTTGAATGGATTAACCAGAGTGACCGTTGCCGTTAAACATGCAACAGGAAGGCTGCTATATGATGAGCTTGCAAATCTTTTGATAATTTCAATGTTTTATAATTCATTCTCTTCTTATCCCTAAGCTTAATTTTCATCAGCAAAACCACTGTGTAAGAGTAAAAATCAACAGCCAATTCCAATTTAGGCATGCTGAAAAATACTGACCCATCTCACACAGTTGCATTGCTTGGTAGAGCACGTTATCAAACTTTGAAAATAGAAAAACCACTCAAAAGAATGGTAATTGCATTTTTTATGGTCTCTTTTTATTAAAGCTTTCTTCGGATTAAGATCATGTCTTAGAAATTATTATCTTTTGTAGTGCACATGATGAATTTGCTTGTAAAATTAGGTTTTTTAATTGATTTTCTTAAAACTTAGTAGAGAAATATATAGATAGCCTTACATTGTACAACAGCTATATGAACTTCATACAAAATTGATATTGAGGCATGTTCAATCATGGGTGTGCTTGCCCAATTGAACAGAAACCGTTTTGAAATTATCAATAATAAGGGGTGTCTATTTGTTCGAAGCTTTGTTGCACAAAGCCGCCTAATACCAGAACAATAAGAGAATAGGGAAAATCCTATATCCTGCTCAATTCAAGCAGTTCAGCTCAATCCACTTTTAATAATTGATAGTAGCGTAAAAAACTCATACAAATACAATACCTCGAAAAGGCTGTTTTGTTAAAGGTTTTCATTCAAAGTGAATTTTTTATAAAATCTATTGCTAGTAATTCCAAAAAATAATTGTAAAAATTATTATCAGGATCATAAAAAACATAGATACTTTAATGTAATTCCATAGTTTTTTATGGTGATCTATAATACATATACTTGTTTTCAAATTAATATTACTAAATATTAAGAAACTTCTTTTTTTAAAAAATTTTTCTAAAGAGTTTCTAGAAAAAAAATCTATTACATTAATCATTATAACTGCTGTTATAACCAACTCAATATTAGATATATCCATAGATTTGTTTTTATAAATATCTATACCGAAAATTTTCTTCTTTAATACTTCATTACTATTTATATATTTTGATGCCATTTGATGAAATATAGCCCAAAAGATAATACTTAATATTAGTAAAATAACTATTAAATCTTTTATATTCATTTTAATCTTTCATATCCATATTCTACAACTGCTTGACCTGTTACTCCACCAACATATCCTCAGATAAGAGTACCTCCAACTGCTATAACTCCTACAACGGCCAGAACAGGAAGGCCAACAGTTCCTCCAACAACGCCTATTACTACACCACCGATGGCTGTTCCAATGCTCCCTCCAATTCTTGCACCTAATAGGCCGCCATTAATTTTACCAGTTTGTTTTAAAATTTCTTTCCTTGTACCATCTGGAACACCTTTTTCATAGACCTAAGCCACTGAATTTACACTCCCATAAATATCCCAAGCAAAAACTAATCTTCCACCCCAATTTAAACTTTTACTTACTTTTTATGTTTCATCCATGTTTTTAATATAGTCATCGATACTACTATAATTTTTTGCACAAAGATTTAAAAAATAAAATACCCCTAAGCGACTCAAATTTAAGTGACAACTTGGGTGTGAGCTCGGTCTAATTCTGTAAATTTATTTAAGACTGCCACACGTGCATGAATCTCGTTGACTTAGCTGTCAAAATTCCTAGCGCTGAGTTTATCGCCTAATAATTTGATACAATGCATCTTAGTTTCGACCAAACTGCGCAGATGATACCCAGACCACTTTTTCATCAGTCTGCTCATTAAATTATTGAACGAGATGATAATATTTTCCAGCATTAAAACTATGAAAATAGAAATTCCAGTTCGAACCAAAATTCAGCAATAAACTTCCATCATCATGTGGTACGACACTAAAGCCTTCAAATGGAACGCTATATTGGTCATACACAACTGAAGCTGGTAGTTGGTGTTTGCGTCTATCGCTGCTTTTTCAACTATCAATTCTTCACAGTTCCAAATTTATTACTTTTTTCCTTCCTCTTCATCCTTAATCTCCCATTTACTATTAGGATCATCTATTACAATTTGTATTTTCTCGCCATTCTTTAAAATTCGAATATTTTCTTTAACGACTTTACTCTCTAACTCAAGCAACTTGCTTCTAGCTATCTCTAACCCGAACTCATTCGCTAAAGTATAATAAGCATATGCAAGGTCAAAATTTTGTTCTACTCCATCACCTTTTTCATACAATGAGGCTAAATTATAAGCAGCACGAGGTTCATTATTCTCTACTGCCTTTTCGTACCAGTAGACAGCTTTCGTCATAGACTTATCTATTACCTCTCCTTTCTTATACATAACTGCAACATTAAATTGTGAAGGTGCATAATTTTTTTCAGCAGCCTTTAAAGAGTATTCAAAATATTTATGTTTATCTTTTATCCCCCCCCAACCCTCATAATAACAATTAGCAGTATTTGCAGCTCCCAAACCGTAGTCTAAGTTTGCTGATTTTTCATAATATTCACATGCTTTTTTAAGATCCCTTTCAAAATAAAATCCGTTAAAATACATAAATCCAATTGAGTTAATAGCCTCTGGCACGTTTTTATTCATTGCTTTTGTAAAATAAGTATAAGCTTTTTCATAGTCCTGTTTAACTCCATTTCCATGAGCATATAAACTCCCCATATTATTTTCAGCTACCCCATTATTATTCTTAATTGCCTTTTCATACCAATGAACTGCTTTTTTAATGTCCATCTTTTGATTTAAATAGCCATTCTCAAAGACAACCCCTACTAAATTCTGCGCAATAGGATCATTATCTTCAGCCTTAGCTAATAAAGCATTGAAATAATTTAACTTTTCATTATCATCTTGACTCTTTATTACTTCATCAATTTCAGATAAATCAATATATTGACCTTCCGCGCTAGCTTTATCCGCATTAACATCACAACCTGTTAGGCTCAATGTCAATATCAATGCAGTAAACAAAAACTTCATTTAAAAGAGTCCTATTTTGTTAAAGGAATGACAAATGTATAACTAAGGTTATGTTGAATATTAGCTCCCATACCAACTCCAGCTTCAAGTCCCCCGCCCATTGTGGTTCCTTCATTAAAGTCTCCATCAAATATTTTTTCTGGAGTTAAACCTGAAGCTGCAACAGTTGAAGCACCAACCAATGCATATGTATTAACATTCATAGAATATCCAAAACCAGCTAAATCATCTAAACTTTTAGCCTCACTTAATAAATAACCTCCTTCTACAGAAACAGAAGGAGTTCCTTGTACACCAGATACCCCAGGAGCAAGAAATATTCCCCACTGACCTTTCGGTGTTCGTGCCACTCCAATTTGGATACTAGCACCCACCCCAATAACCGCAGCAATTGCTCCAGATACATTTACATACATAAGTTGAGCCCCTTTCACATCTACTTCAATTTCCACTACAACTTTAGAGTTATTTTTGGATATTTGAAATTTTTCTTTTATATACTTCTTATATTTTTTATGGTCCGCTAATTCTTTTCTTTTAGCATCTATTTCATCTTTTATGATAATAATTTGCCCTACTTTAATAGCATTTACATTAATTCCTTTATTCCTCATACTAATATCATTAACAGAAACACCATGCTGTTTTGCAATAAAATTTAAATTTTCACCCGATTTAACTGTATGTTTTATAATACTTGGATATAAATAAATATTTTTATCTAATTTTTTGTTTATAACTTGTGTTCTCCGCTCATAGCTACCCGCCACTTCTTGCTTTTGAAATGTTTTTGTATTTATTATTATTGATGGGACATTAACTATTATTGTTCTCTTCTCATCTCTACCCATTCTCTTATTATATGAAAAATAACCTATTTCCGTCCACGATTTATATGGTGTCGGAAAATCCATTACTTCAAAAACTAATTGCTCTATACCAACTATTGAGCCCCCCTTACCTTTACCATTCTTTGTAGTGAACTCAACTAGTTTTCTTTTTGTCTTTTTTTGTTCATCATTTAAAACTGATACTTTATAGCGTAACCCATCAACAGGATTCCCAGCTCTATCTTTAAAAAAAACTTCAAATTTCATAAATTTAACCTTCTACCTCATTATTTTCTGGTTCTTCAAAATCCTCATCAATAATTGACCACTCGTAAATTGGTTCATCTACTACAACCTGTATGTCCTCCTGTTTATTATCAATACTTACAAAACGTTCTGTTCTACCATATTCATCTAACACTCCAGCTTTGTAAGTTTTTTGTCCTTTCAGTAAGGCTCTATATTTTACCTCAGAAAAGTCAGTATCTTTAAAAACATCAAAAGTGTCTATGCGATTTGTAAACGAATAATTCTCTTTATTCATAGCTAAACTACTAAAACTTGGTAGTATGGACTGAACTTTAGCTCCACCTTTAAACATATGTTGTCCAGCATTAACCTCAAATTTCCCACCCGTTTTTGGAAAAATTCCTGAGCCATTCAAGGCAATCTGCGATGAGCCACCCGTAATCAAAACTTCTTTCGGACTACTGATTTCTATCCGATCTTCTGTAGACGAGATGGTAATTCCCAATTTAGCAAATACATCTAAAGCATCTGACTGTGCTTGAATTTCAACTTTACTTTGCGCGGCAATGGCTTTAATGCCACCTTGTGCAGCAAATAGACTCACTTTGCCTAAAGCTTGTCCCAAAAGATTCTTTTGGGTACTGAGGTTAATACTATCGCCCGCAGTATGGCTGATAATACCTGTGGCTGAAAGATGGATATCTTCAGGGGTACTTAAGGCAATCCCACCAACAGAACTGAGTAACATGATGGCTTTTTTATACTTGGCAACATCTTTTTCAATTTCTTCGGCAAAAGCTTTCAGTTGCTCAATCGATTCAATTTCATCGGTCTTTTGATTCTTGGCAATATCACTTAAGGCTTTACTATTGGTCTGGCTGCCTTCAAGTTGCTTTTTGGCAATCTCACTATCTAAATGTTCACCTTTGGCTTGATCTTGTTTGAAGGTCGAAAGTAGTAAGCCCTGTCCTGCACGTACTGCTCCCCATTGGTCAGTACGAAGCTCAAAGCCTTCACCACGATCATCACTTTCAGCTTTGTCTTTTGGGTGACTCAGTTTGCCCAAGTTGAGTTGGCTAGCGCCATGACTACTCTGTAACTGGCTGCTGATTTGCCCTGTCGTATCGTCAAACCTAAGTTGATTGTATCCACTGCCCTGATATTCTTTACTTTTTATCCCTGCCAACTTTTTAGTATCAGGTAGTTTACCTTTGTTGTCGAACTTGGTTGGATGGCGTTGTGCTTCATGGATACGTCCCACCACAAATGGTCGGTCGATATTACCATCAAAGAAATCAATGACCACAATCTCACCAATGCGTGGTAGGAATCTTGCCCCATAGCTCTCACCTGCCCATGGGGTCAGTACATCTACCCAAGCAGAATCCGTATCGTTATCATTGGAACCAGCACCACCATCATGAGTGTTATCTTCGTTACGTGTAAATAGGAATCGAACTTTGATGCGCCCCCATTCATCAACAAAGATTTCTTCTCCACTTGGGCCAACAACTTTGGCACGTTGTGGTGATGCTATCGGTCTATGTTGTAGCGGGTTGTAGTCTGGAACAGTAACGATGTTACGTCGTTGAAGCGTAAGTATGTTGGCTTGGCGTTCATCTATCTTATTAATTGCAATGTTGCTTTCTTGCCAATTGCTTTGTTGAAGCAAGGCATCTACTTGATCACTCAAGTCTTTAGGTAAATTATTTTGGTTGTGAAAAGTCTTAGCAGTGATTAGAAACTGTTTGTCTGCATCTAGGTGTTGATCTATTTCAGGGTGTTCATTGAACTCAAACCAGTAGCCTACATGTGCATCACGTACTGTAGAGGTTGCACAAAATTGTTTAGCTTGTGCATTGTAGTAGTGACTTAAGGTTTGATTAAACTTTTCAATCTGACCATTGCCTGATTTGGTCGCACCATCTTCACCATTTAAGTCCTGTATCCATGCAGGGCTAAAATGCCATGCCTGCTCCAAACCTAAACTGGCATTGTCATAATTTTCACTATGGTTATGCATGCTTTGAACACTTCCCGCACCTTCTTCAGTTGCCAATACATCGGCTTGCCAACGCTGTACATGTACTGAGGTCGGTTGGATTGAACGCTGACCTACAAAATGAGTAATAGAATCACTTTTTTCTACGGCACTACTGCGATGAAAGCGAATACTGCGACGGTCTAGGACGTTAAATTGCGAATTATCATCAATTAATCTTAATCTTTGCGGCTGGATCTGTTCACTAGAACTAAGCACTTTAAGCTGTGCTTCATCAATCAGCCAGTTAATACCTTCACTTCTCATCAATCGCGACAGAAAGTCAAAATCGCTTTCAGAGGCCTGCATAATAAATGGACGAACATCATAATCTTTGGTTAAGCCGCTTTTATCCAAAGTCAAACTTAAAGCGAAGAGCGCACTACGTTGCACCCATTCTTGAAACACGATTTGGATCACGTCCACAGCCGACTTATTCATAAACACGCGACTATTACGACGATGGTTCCATAAGGCTGTAGAATCTTTGACAGTCAAACGATAGATTGTAAGAGAACCATCACTCGCACCTATATCTGCTTGGGCCACAATACCTGAAACACGAGTTAACTCAGATTTGTCTGTGACAATATCAACAGCAGTTTGGCACCCAATAAATTGTTTTAATGGAATTTGAGAGTTGGTTGAAAGACAAATCAATTGTAGATGAGCCCCCTCATTAAGGCTATGCATCCCATCAATACGTTGTAGGAAAACTTGATTATTTAGAGACGTATTTGAGAATTGCACATGGATCGCACGTTTCTGTGCTGTCAATCCAAGTTGCTCTAATTCAGCATAAATATTGTTAGACATAAGAGATTTATTATTAAATTTTAGAATGTGGTCATTTATACAAATTGGCCGGAATTCTAATCTAATTACTTCCATATTTAAATGATAATTTATGTTTTTTATTGTTACTCTATTTGATTATATTCTTAGAATAGCGCAACGAAATAATTTTAAAATGGCTTAAATAACCATAAATAAATCCCCCAAAAAAAAAACACCAAACACAGCAAAAAAACTCAATATATATTTAACTTCAACAACTTATCGATAAAATATTAAATATAAATGATCAATAAATAGAACCATAATATTAATATCAAAGCCTGATAATTCTTAAATTTATTCAGATTAAAAAATGGCTAAAAAAATCAATTATTTTAATTAAACAACCTAACTAAACTACTTTAAGTATTATGAACCATAACCAATCCAACATTTACAAATAATAAAAAGGCCACATTTAAGCGGCCTTTTTACATCTAAAATAATATGGTGCAGATTACATCATTCCGCCCATACCACCCATGCCGCCCATATCAGGCATTGCAGGCTTATCTTCTGGAACGTCAGTAATCATACATTCAGTTGTCAACATTAAACCAGCTACAGATGCAGCATGCTCAAGTGCAGAACGCGTTACTTTCGCAGGGTCAAGAATACCCATTTCTAGCATGTCACCATACTCAGAAGTAGCAGCGTTATAACCGAAGTTACCTTCACCATTTTTCACAGCATTGATCACAACTGAAGGCTCATCACCCGCATTGGCAACGATTTGACGAAGTGGCGCTTCAATCGCACGACGTAAAATGTTAATACCTACGTTTTGGTCGTCATTCGCACCATTTACACCGTCAAGTGCAGCTGCAGCACGTACCAGTGCAACACCACCACCAGCAACCACACCTTCTTCAACAGCAGCACGTGTTGCATGAAGCGCATCGTCCACACGGTCTTTCTTCTCTTTCATTTCAACTTCAGTCGCTGCACCAATTTTGATCACAGCCACACCGCCTGCTAATTTAGCAACACGTTCTTGAAGTTTTTCTTTATCGTATTCAGAAGATGATTCTTCAATTTGCGCGCGGATTTGCGTAACACGTTCAGCAATTTGAGCTGCATCACCAGCACCGTCAACAATCACAGTATTCTCTTTAGACACAGTGATTTTGTGCGCAGTACCTAAGTCTTGAAGAGAAGCTTGTTCTAAAGTCATGCCTACTTCTTCAGAAATTACAGTCGCGCCCGTCAAGATTGCGATATCTTGTAACATTGCTTTACGACGGTCACCAAAACCAGGTGCTTTAACCGCACATACTTTGATAATTCCGCGCATGTTGTTAACAACAAGTGTAGCTAAGGCCTCACCTTCAACATCTTCAGCGATGATTAAAAGTGGTTTACCTGTTTTAGCTACAGCTTCAAGTACAGTAATTAATTCACGGATGTTGCTGATTTTTTTATCAACAAGCAAGATGAACGGATTTTCAAGTTCAGCCGTTAATGTGTCTTGTTTGTTTGCAAAGTATGGGCTGATATAACCACGGTCAAACTGCATACCTTCAACAACGTCCAAAGCATCTTCAAAGCCTGAACCTTCTTCAACGGTAATCACGCCTTCTTTACCTACGCGTTCCATTGCTTGTGCAATGAGTTTACCTACTGTTTCGTCAGAGTTTGCAGAGATTGAACCCACTTGTTCAATCGCTTTAGTATCAGAAGCCGGTTTTGCTGTTGCTTTAATTTCAGCAACCAATGCTTTAACAGCCAGGTCAATACCGCGTTTCAAGTCCATTGGGTTCATGCCCGCTGTTACAGACTTGATGCCTTCATTTAAAATTGCTTGAGCTAGTACAGTTGCAGTTGTTGTACCGTCACCCGCGATGTCATTGGTTTTAGAAGATACTTCACGAACCAATTGAGCGCCCATGTTCTCAAATTTGTCTTTTAGAGAAATTTCTTTCGCAACCGTTACACCATCTTTAGTGATGTGCGGCGCACCGAAAGAACGGTCGATCACAACATTACGGCCTTTAGGACCTAAAGTTACTTTTACAGCATCTGCAAGCACGTTTACGCCTGCAATCATTTTAGAACGAGCTGAATCACCAAATTTTACGTCTTTAGCTGACATACTAAACTCCAAATATTCTTAAATTTTAATCAATTGTATTGCTTAAACAGCAAATGAACGTTCTGAATTAACCTTCAAGAACCGCTAAAATATCAGACTCTTTCATCACAAGAAGTTCTTCGCCTTCGACTTTAACTTTAGTGCCTGCATATGCACCAAACAGTACATTGTCGCCCACTTTTACGTCTAAAGCACGAACGCCATTGTCTGTAATTTTGCCATTACCTACTGCAATAATTTCACCTTGAGCTGGCTGTTCAGCAGCAGAAGTACTCAAAATTAAACCACCTGCAGTTTTAGTTTCTTTCTCTACGCGGCGAATCACAACGTTGTCATGTAAAGGACGAATTTTGCTCATTTCTTGCTCCATAGACATTTTCAAAATGCCGTTGTTTACGATGTGAAGATGACTTCTTATTCCTAGGTCATCAACAAAATTTTGATATGACACTTTTGTGGGGATGGAATAAAACGCTTCAAGGGCAAACACAAAATATTTTTATATTTTTGCGCTCTTTTTAAGCAAACCCCATCAAAGTTTAAACACTCGATTCAATCTGAGGTATTTTGCTGCATCAACTCGAAGCGATTGGTTGCAGCGTTAAAGCTCAAATGTTGTACATCGGCATTCGGTAAAATAATATTCAAGCTATTGGGCAAGCCCGCATGTAAACGATAAGACGTTGCCGTTCCCGCATGAATATCCAGCACCGGATGTGATACCCCAAGTTGATAAATCTGATTCAAATCATAAACGGCAGCGTGGTGTAAATGCCCATGCAAGAGTCCATTTAAACCATGCTGGCTCCATTGCTCCAACGCAATACGACCAAGCATTGGACAGTCTTTCACACCATGACTATGGTCTGGCGGAGTATAAAAAGGCTGATGTGCGGCGATCAGTTTAATTTTGTGTGCAGGTGCTTGCTGCAACTTCAGGTCAATCTCTTGAATTTGGCTCAGTGAAATATGCCCTCGCGTATGGTAACGCCGACGAATACTATTCACACCAATAACATAAAAATGTTCAGTTTCTAAGGTGTTTTCCATCCCCCCAAAAAACAGTTGATAACGTGCAAAAGGGCTAAAAAAACGATTCCATACATGGTACAGAGGAATATCATGATTCCCCGGCACCACCAAATACGGCAGCTTCAAACTGTCTAAAAACTGCCTACAAGCATAAAACTGAATAAACCGTGCGCGCTGGGTCAAGTCCCCACTGACCACTACGGCTTCAAAAGGATGTTCCTCACATAACTGACGAATGGCCTGCAAACAGGCTTCGCGTTCGGTCCCAAAGTGTAAATCCGACAAATGTAAAATCATGCGGGAACCATAATATTTAATGCATGCTTACGTACTGTAATTTTCAGCGGTGGTGTCATCGTGACAATTTCTCCATCTACCGCAACCGTGAGCTTATTGCGCTTTGAATGAACAATCACTTCATCTGCTGCAAAACTATAAACATCGGAAGCCTGATCCAAATTGCCTTTAATCAGCTGCCATAAGGTCTTGAACAAAGTCCGCTTATCACTTTTTGCTACTACCACGCCAGCCACTTTGCCTGCTTCCGCCGCCTCGGCAATACGTAGTTTCATTTCAGCCAGTTGAAGTTGGTTATTGCCAAAGAAAATCAATGGCGTTTTCACTGGATAGCGCTGTCCATCGACTTCCACTTCAAGTTTTAACTCTTTACGGTCGCGGATGAGAACATCCAATGCCGAGGTATACGCATGCAATGGAAAACGTCCAAAATGCTTATTAAACTGTTCTCTTTTTTGAATAAATAAAGGATAAAGCCCTAAACTGGCATTGTTCAGATATATATGTTGATTCAACTGTGCCACATGTACAGAACGTGGCTGCCCTTCACTAATGGCTTTGGCCGCTTCTAATAAATCCAACGGAATATTCAACACTCGCGCAACATAGTTAAAGGTACCTAGAGGCAAAATCCCCATGGGAATATCCGTTCCCATCAATTTAGATGCAACTGCATTTAAAGTACCATCCCCACCTGCAGCAACCACGACCCCTACATTTTCCGCTTGACGATGGCGTAGTAAAATCTCTTGCATCATCTGATCAAAGTTCATGCACTCACTTAACTCAAATGACTGTATTTCAAAACCCGCGGTACTCAGATCTGCTACCAACTGTTCATATACTTCATCTTTATTTGCGGCATGAAAACCTGATTTTTTATTATAAATAAGTGATAAAGGTTTGAGTTGCTCTGACATTTTGCACCTAAACTTGAAGTAATTGCTCTATTTTTGTCCAAATATTCAACACTTAACAGTTTTGTTATGTAAAATTCAAATGACTACCATTTATTTAATCAATAATAAATCTCAATCACAAAATAAATGCAAATATATGATTTTAATACTAATATCTTAAATGAATAATCCTCATAAATATAATAAATACACAAAATAAAAGTCAAAAATTAAACCAAACTATTGTTTTTTAATAGTTAAAATGGAGCAACCCCATCGAACTGTTCATAATTTAGATACGCCTTTGGTCTTATTTTTTTTATCAAATTATGCTTTAATACAGCCACTTTTTTTTCATCTTTTCATCTCTGCAGTAAATTTTATTGCTGAGATTGTACTTTGTACAAACGTGTACATATTTGAGATAGGCCTCACCATGACCCAAGTGAACGCACCAGAATTCGTTCGTCACCCTAAGCTTATTGCGTGGGTGGAAGAAATTGCAAAATTAACAAAACCAGCGAAAATTGAATGGTGTGACGGCAGCGAAGAAGAATATCAACGTTATATCAACTTGATGATCGCTAACGGCACAATGCAAGCGCTTAACCAAGAAACGCATCCTGGTTCTTATCTTGCTAATTCTGATCCTTCTGACGTTGCTCGTGTTGAAGGTCGTACTTACATCTGCTCTGAAAAACAAGAAGATGCTGGTGCAACAAACAACTGGGAAGAGCCTGCTGAAATGCGTGCCCGCCTAAATGGTTTGTTTGACGGTTCAATGGCAGGTCGTACTTTATATGTAGTACCGTTCTCTATGGGCCCATTGGGTTCTCATATTGCGCACATTGGTATCGAATTAACTGACTCTCCATATGTAGCAGTTAGCATGTCTAAAATGGCTCGCATGGGTAAAGCTGTTTATGACGTTCTTGGTACAGACGGTGAATTTATTCCTTGCGTACATACTGTTGGTGCGCCGCTTGCTGATGGCGAAAAAGATGTTGCATGGCCTTGCAACCATGAAAAATACATCGTGCATTACCCAGAAACACGTGAAATCTGGTCTTACGGTTCTGGTTACGGCGGTAACGCATTGTTAGGTAAAAAATGCTTAGCTTTACGTATTGCGTCTTCTATGGGTCGTCAACAAGGTTGGTTAGCAGAACATATGCTGATTCTTGGTGTGACTAATCCTCAAGGTGAAAAACACTACATCGCAGCAGCATTCCCTTCTGCTTGTGGTAAAACAAACTTCGCAATGTTGATTCCACCAGCAGGCTACGAAGGTTGGAAAATTGAAACTGTTGGTGACGATATTGCTTGGATCAAACCAGGTGAAGACGGTCGCTTATACGCAATCAACCCAGAAGCAGGCTTCTTCGGTGTAGCGCCTGGTACAAATACCAAGACCAACCCGAACTGCATGGCAACATTGACTAAAGATGTCATCTATACCAACGTTGCGGTAACTGACAATGGTGAAGTATGGTGGGAAGGTCTAACTAAAGAAGCACCTGCTAACCTGACCAACTGGAAAGGTCAACCTCACACTGGCGCAGAAAAAGCGGCTCATCCAAATGCGCGCTTCACTGTTTCAGCTGGTCAATGTCCTTCTATTGATGCTGACTGGGAAAATCCAGCCGGTGTTCCAATTTCAGCGTTCATCTTTGGTGGTCGCCGTGCGGACACAGTGCCTCTAATTTCAGAAGCATTTGACTGGGTAGATGGTGTTTACAAAGCTGCAACTATGGGCTCTGAAACAACTGCAGCTGCCGTTGGCCAACAAGGTATTGTTCGTCGTGACCCATTCGCAATGCTTCCATTTGCGGGTTACAACATGGCGGATTACTTCTCTCACTGGTTAGAGCTTGGTGAAGAAGTTGCAGCGAAAGCTAAAGCTGCGGGCAACAAACTTCCAGGCATCTACAACGTGAACTGGTTCCGTCGTGATGCTGAAGGCAACTTCGTATGGCCTGGTTTCGGTCAAAACATGCGTGTTCTTGAGTGGATTATTGACCGTTGTGAAGGCCGTGCTGATGCAGTTGAAACACCAATTGGTTTAGTTCCAACTTATGAACAGTTGAACTGGACAGGTTCTGACTTCACTAAAGCCCAATTTGACCTTGTGACTTCTCAAGACAAAGATCAATGGATCAAAGAGCTTGAAAGCCATACTGAGCTATTCGACAAACTTGGTGAACGCCTACCAGCTGCACTTAAAGCTCGCCAAAACGAACTTTTAGATGCTGTTAAGCAATATGCTTAATCTTTAAATTAAGCCAAAAAAGACCGCGTAAGCGGTCTTTTTTTAATCTATTTATAATTTTAAAACTTTATAACTCAACAAAAACTTATCAAGGGGTAATTCATGCTTAAAAAACTCACACTCACAATCGGTCTACTGGGTTTATCAAGCCTAGTCATGGCTCAAACAGAAGTAGCAACAACTCAGCCAGCACTTCATGTTTGCGCAATCAAAGGCACACCTGATTCAACTCAATTTGAAATCAAAAAGCGCATCAAAGTCGCTAAAGGCACTTATGGCAGCGTGGTTGAACTCTATCCGCGTTTTGCTGAGCGTGCACATCAAGTCGGTGGTAATGTCGTCATCAACTACAATGCCAGCCAACGTTTTGGCTTTTGGCCTTGGCGTATTGTTCGCCCAGTCGTTTGGGGAACGGCTGTAAAATGGAAGACACCTGTAGACTGTAAACAGCTCGGCGGTATCGAAATTTAAATCTAAAAAAGCCGCGATAGCGGCTTTTTTAATAGAACGAAATCAACTGTATCCATTACACATACTTAACACTATGCAGCATCCCCCTGCATACGACGCAGGTGTAAATCCTGCAAGTAGATGTCTAAAGCTTGAGTTTCTAGTGCATCAAATTTTAAATACAGTTTAGTCCGTCGTTTTAAAATATCTTCACTGCTGACAGCCCACTCACGTTTCACCACATAATCCACTTCTTGCTGATACAAACCATGGCCAAAAGACTGCCCAAAAGTTTGTACATCTTTGTTCTCACCGAGCATATGCCACACTCGACTACCATAACTGTTTGCCCAACGATGCGCTGTTTGAGACTCTAGCCCTTTGATTTCATGCATCAACTCTGCACATAAAACCTCGACTGAACTAAAACCTTCCGCACCTGGGAGTTTTGCCTCAGCCGTCCATTCCGCTTTCATGTGTGGAAAATAACGTTTCAGCTGTAGCAAAGCCGCTTCCGCCAACTTGCGATAAGTCGTTAGCTTTCCACCATAAACAGATAACAATGGCGCTTCATGTGCAACAGGCTTAGACATCGCCAGTACATAATCACGTGTCACTTTAGAGGCTTGGGTACTTGCATCATCATACAGCGCCCTTACGCCTGCAAAGCTTGACATCACATCTCCTTGCTGTAATTGAAGCTTGAAATGGTCATTAATCACATCAATCAAATAAGCCGTTTCCTGCTCGGTAATATTGACATGATTTGCATCACCCTCAAACTCTACGTCCGTGGTACCAATCAGGCTGTATTCATCTAAATAAGGAATTACAAACACAATTCGTTGATCGTCATTTTGTAAAATAAACGCATGCTGTTCAGGGTATAAACGCTTCACAATGATATGACTGCCCTGAACCAATCGAATGCCTGCCTTTGGGGTTTGGGACAGTTGCTGTTGAATAAAATCTGTGACCCATGCACCAGTTGCATTAACTAAAGTTCGAGCTTTAATTTGGTAATGTCGTTTTTGATGCTCCAACGTTAGGCACCACACACCCTCCTGCTGAACCGCAGAAATGCATCGCGTTTGTGTCCGAATTTGAGCCCCTAGCTCATGTGCTTGGATTGCATTAACTACCACCAAACGCGCATCATCCACAGTACAATCTGAATATTCGAATCCACGTTTAATGGTGTCTTTTAAGGGACTGTCGACATTAAAATGAACAAGCTCTGAACCCTCTAATGTTTCTCGTTTTGCCAAATAGTCATAGATAAATAAGCCTGAACGAATTAGCCATGCAGGGCGCAAATAAGGCAAATGCGGCATAATAAAACGCATAGGATGGATCAAGTGTGGGGCTTTTTTTAACAGGACTTCACGCTCTAATAGCGCTTCACGTACTAAACGAAATTCTTTTTGTTCGAGATAACGCAATCCACCATGAATGAGCTTACTACTGGCTGAAGACGTATGACTGGCTAAGTCATCTTTTTCACAGACGAAAACACTTAAACCACGCCCTACAGCATCATTTGCAATGCCCACCCCATTGATGCCCGCGCCCACAACGGCAATATCATAAATGGCATCTGTGTCTTGCATATTCACCTCTCTCATTGAGTTATTGTGTTATTTTTGTTCTTCACCCTAAACTTAACATCAAAATCCAACCTTGTCATATTCCAAAGCCAGTCAAATCAGAGAAAATTCGTTACTCTAAATAAATTAATAACCGCATCTATTTTTAGAATTTAATTTTTAATTTTGACTATTCAGTGAAAAATCGACTAATTTCCATGCTAAAAAACAATTTCCTTTCTAAAAATCAACATTCACCATAAAATTAAAAAGCACTATAACCCCTTGTATTTTAATTGACTATTCACACATTGAAAAATAACAAGGGTTTGTTCTAGATAAGTAAAATGATAATTTCCCATTAAAATAAAGATATTCATTAGAAAAACTTAACAGCATATAAATCATACCAGAATTTAGACTAAAGTCGAATGAAGTCCAAGAATAAGGGGCGTATAACGAAACAGAATTTTTTGTTTAATCTTAAAATATATTGTTTTAACTTTTTCTATTTAAAAAGTTAAAAGATGTATTTTCCGAACTTCTCCTTGGGAAATTTTTGTGACTGATCTATCTCCCCAAACTGCTCCAGTAAGCATCGATAAAAAAACCCGTTTAAAATCGATTCTCGGTGGTTCAGCTGGCAACTTAGTTGAATGGTATGACTGGTATGTCTATGCCGCATTTACCTTATATTTCGCGCCACAGTTTTTCCCTGAAGGGGATGACACGGTAAAACTCTTACAAGCTGCAGCCGTCTTTGCACTGGGCTTCCTGATGCGTCCTATTGGCGCGTGGATCATGGGAATCTATGCAGACCGTAAAGGACGTAAATCAGGTCTTACCCTGTCTGTATCTTTAATGTGTGTGGGATCTTTGATTATTGCCTGTGCACCTACCTATGCCAGTGTGGGTATGCTCGCACCTGCCTTATTACTCTTTGCCCGTTTATTGCAAGGTTTAAGTGTTGGTGGAGAGTACGGTTCAAGCGCAACCTATTTAACGGAAATGGCTGGAAAAAACCATCGTGGTTTCTTCTCTAGTTTTCAGTATGTGACTCTCATTTCAGGTCAGCTCTTGGCGCTGTGTGTGCTGATCATTTTACAACGCACCATGAGCGAAGCACAGTTATCTGAATGGGGCTGGCGTATTCCCTTCTTCATTGGTGCTGTACTTGCCATTGTGGTGTTCTGGATTCGTCGTGGTTTGGTTGAAACCCAATCTTCAAAAGATGCACAAGAACAGGCTAAAAATGGTGGCCCAAAATCTAGCGCACTTGCTTTATTTACCAAATATCCAAAGCAAGCATTCACTGTGATTATGCTAACTGCGGGTGGAACACTAGCATTCAACACCTTTACCACGTATTTACAAAAATACTTAGTCAACACCTCAGGTTTTGAGAAAACCACAGCCACAGAGATCACCACAGCAGCAATCTTTGTCTTCATGCTATTACAACCTGTGGTGGGCGCACTGTCTGATAAAATTGGTCGTAAACCAATTATGATCACTTTTGGTGTATTGGGTGTGCTATTCACAATTCCAATTTTCAATGGTCTAGGCTCAACCAGCAGCCCAACAACCGCATTCATGCTATGTATGAGCGGTATGGTAATTGTAACGGGTTATACCGCAATTAATGCCGTAGTCAAAGCAGAGCTCTTTCCAGCACATATTCGTGCACTAGGGGTTGCCCTACCTTATGCGATTGCAAATACCATCTTTGGTGGCACAGCAGAGCTTGTAGCGTTGAGTTTTAAAAATGCAGGACATGAAAACTACTTCTTTTACTACATCACCTTCATGATTGGTTTATCTCTACTGACTTACATCTTTATGAAAGACACCAAAAAGCACAGTATGATTACCGATCATTGATGCTTAAAGTAAGTGTGTAAGTTAATAAGCTAGACATAAAAAATGCCTTCTCGAATGAAGGCATTTTTTATGTCTGATCAATTTTTTGCCGAAACTTGATTGATTGAAATATCGTGAATTACACCTGCGTATGGCATACTAAGAACAAGAATAATGTTAGGAACTTTTTATATGAAAAATACGTATAAACTTTTAGGCTTAAGCTGTATCGTTTTAGCAGTATCTGCATGTCAAAGCACGCCTCGCCAATACAATGGCAATGTTGGCTATCAAATTGAACATCAATCCGAATCGAGTGCTACCCTTGCTTATACGCTTGCTGCTCGTAAAAATCAGCAACTCGATGAAAACAAATTACAACGTGCTTGCCAAAAAGTTTTAGGTTCACAAAAGAATTATAAATTGGCGATTTTAAGTATTAATGAAATTCCTAACACCGCAGCGGATGTTCCCGAATATGGCCGCCAAATTGGTCAAACCCGTGCCACTTTCGGTTTAAGCAATACACCCGACTTACACCAAGGTGAGAACATTGCAACACGTGAGTCACTTGAAGCACGCCCAAGCACACTACATGTTGTACGCTATACCTGCTCTTAAGACCTTCTGATATATAAAAAAGGGCTTAGTGCCCTTTTTGAGTCTCTAAAGTTCGATAAAAACTCACATTACGAAACTCTGGTGACTCATCTAGATCTGGCCAAGTTGTGGCACTACGCTCATCAAGCTTCATGTACTTCGGATGGCTAAAATTTTTAACACGACTATCCGCCACCCAAACTTCAGGTGCAAACTTTAAAAATTCATCTAAAAAGAAACGATTGCATTGATCATATAAAACATCAGCAGCCAATAGAACATCGACCTGTTCAGATTGATACAAGTCATCCAAATACTCTAGCTCTACATTATTAAGTTCTGCATTGGCACGGCAAGCATCTAAACTAACTGCATCAATATCGCAACAAATCACACGTTTTGCGCCCGCCATTTTGGCTGCAATCGCCACCACACCTGAACCTGCGCCAAAATCCAACACTACCTTATCTTTGACATGATGAGGCTCTTCCAGTAACCACTGCGCCATGGCTAGACCTGAAGCCCAACAAAAGATCCAATATGGTGTTTCATTCCAAATACGGCGAATAATTTCATCATCCAGTTTATCGGTTGGAAATACGGGAGGAATGAGCCACAAAGAAATAGATGTTTCAGGAAGCTGTTGCGCAAGCAATTCACAGCGTGGAATCACTTCATGCAAGGCGTTTAGCAAATGTTTAGGTGCTGGAGGAAATTGAAAAGTACAGCTCATAGATAAGCCTTGAAAACTTATTAGAATTTACAACAATAATTTGATACATGATATGCCATCTACAGCTGTTTAAGGCAGACCATCATTAAATAATTAATGTTTCTGCGACATATTAAATCAACGATTAAATATGTCGAGTTCTGTAGATGGCACTGGTTTTGGTTACTTTTGCCGAAACAAAAGTAACATACGAGCTACTTACATCAATAGTGACAACGAAAAGACTCCGTCATGACTCATATCAATCAAATTAACCTAAAGCTTTCTCAGCTGCTTCAACCGTTTGACGAATTAGTGTCGTAATCGTCATTGGGCCCACGCCACCTGGAACTGGCGTATACGCAGAAGCCACCTCTTCAATACCAACCAATTGAATGTCGCCTACACCACCACCATCACGTGGATGGAAACCAGCATCAACAACTACTGCACCTTGTTTAATCCAATCTTTTTGAATCAATTCAGCCTTACCAACCGCACCCACGATAATATCGGCTTGCTTTACAAAGTCAGCTAAGTTTTGAGTACGTGAGTGACAGATCGTTACGGTTGCATTGGCTTGAAGTAACATCGCAGCCATTGGCTTACCTAAAATTGCAGAACGACCTACAACAACAGCATGCTTTCCAGCAATTTCAATATTGTTTTCTTGCAAAATAGTCATAATACCTGCAGGTGTCGCAGAACCATATGCTGCCTCACCCATAGCCATACGACCAAAACCGAGACACGTTACGCCATCCACATCTTTTGCAAGAGAAATTGCATCAAAACATGCACGCTCATCAATTTGTTCAGGCACTGGATGTTGAAGCAAAATACCGTGAACATCAGGATTTGCATTCAGTTTTTCAATTTCTGCCAACAATTGTTCAGTGGTGGTCTCTTTTGGCAGTTCAACTTTAAGTGAGTCCATACCAACACGACGACAGGCATTTCCTTTCATACGTACATAAGTTGCAGATGCGCCATCGTCACCCACCAAAATAGTCGCAAGAATTGGGGTACGACCTGATTTTGCTTTGAGCGCTTCAACCCGAGTTAACAAGTCAGCTTCAATTTGTTTTGCCAATGCACGACCATCTAAAACTAATGCCACGGCACATCTCCAAGTGTTGATATGAATCAATTTTGCACATAATACATGATAATTTTAAATATTTTTCGCTATATGCTGTTTTTATGCGCATACGAATGAAAGCACTATTGTTTTTTTTTCAGAGCTTGCTAATATACGCATCAACAAGACGCGGCGGGGTGGCAGAGTGGTCATGCAGCGGACTGCAACTCCGTGGACGCCGGTTCGATTCCGACCTCCGCCTCCATCTTGTTAAAGCCCGAGTGGTGAAATCGGTAGACACAGGGGATTTAAAATCCCCCGCCCACAAAGCGTGCCAGTTCGAGTCTGGCCTCGGGCACCATACTTATAGTTCTAAGTATGGTGCATATAAAGAACCCAGCGTTAAGCTGGTTTTTTTATGCCTACAGAAAAAGCATAATGTAATGCACAAAAAAAGAGAGCACATTTGACTCTCTTAAAAATAATATCTCATTTGTTTATCACGATAAGGATGGTAATAAATAATGTTGCAGATCTTGTTCTAATTTTTCTTGAAAATGAGCTGGCTCAATAATTTTAATGTATGGAATCCAATAACGCACCAAAGGTAAAAGTTGCATTTCATGGCAAATTTGGCAGTCAATTAACAAGCCACCCGCTACATCTTCTAGTACGATTTGTTGCTCTGGCAATAACAGACGTTGCTTAAAATATAAGGCAACTTCAGGCCGAACCGATATTTTCACGGTTTGCTTATGCTTTGCAAACCAAATCCCATCACTCAGTTCTAATTGGGTTAAAACCTCTAAATGGTGCTCGAAAAGCTCCGTCTCATGTAGAACGACTTGATCTATTTTACTTAAACGATAAGCACGTAATTCATCAGCTACAGCTGCAGCCAAATACCAACTTCCCTGATGATGAATTAAACGATACGGGTCAACATGGCGCAAACGATCATTATAAATAAAACTGATTTTTTGACGCTTATGAATCGCGCCCGCAAAAACCTGAAAATGTTCAGCAAATTGCTGTGCATTTTCATAATAATAACCTTTGGCAGAGAACACTTGATTCGCACGCTCATCAAGCAGACCACGTAGAAAAGACATATCTAGAGATGGATAGAGCTCACTGATCCCAGAAAGCTGCGCAAAGTTTTGAATGTCTTGTAGCTTAAAGCGTCCAAGATAAACCGGATCTAAAAAGTACTTCTTGGTATATTCATCTTGAAGTAAAGGCAAATACGTATTGAGACGATCAAAATCTCGCTCTATCGTTCGCGTACTCACCTGAAATTCATGTGCTAGTTCTGCAACCCCTAATTGATATCCAGTATTTAATTTAGTCAAAATATTTGCTAAACGCTCCGCAAGGCGTTCATGTGTTGAAGCTTTACGCTTCATATTGCCCTCGCTGCACAATCAATGTTGTGTCTTTATTTATAGTTAAATGCCTAAGCATTATATTCAATATAAGTCACTGAATAATATTAAGTAAAAGACAAACGATTAGCTTTCAAGCTATGTCATGTTTTTATCAACAAAAGTGATCAATGTTTGTTAGATTTCTTCTTCTTTACAGCGGTTTGCTGATGCGCTAATCGCTCTATATAGCGCTCAAAATGAATTAAGGCTTTATACAACTTGTGTAACTCATCAGGTAAAACACTATTATAGATAACCGCGTTATGCAAGCGCTTGAGCGCACGGAAACCATGTGCATGTGTATATGATGTCGATAAAATTTTCATGACAACCCTCTTTTCTGTTTTATTTTTCATTTAAAACCACGTAAATTTGTCAGGTTTAAATTTAGTTGAAAATTTACACCACAGTTTTGACAGGTTGTGTCGAACAGTTATTATTTTTTTAATCTTTGTTAAATTATTTTCTATTTTCAGTACATTATTTTTATTTTTTGGCAAAATTTTAGGCAAAAAAAAGCTGACACTAGGTCAGCTCTACTTTTTATACTATAGAAATATTACAGAATTTTTACCACAACTTTACCCACGTGCTCACCCGTATCCATGCACGCATGTGCTGCTTGAATCTGATCGAACTCAAAAGTTTGATAAATCATTGGCAAGCACTCACCTTTGGCCCATAGCGGTGCTACATGATCTTGTAAACCTTGTGCAATCTCCGCTTTCTCAGCGGTATTTCGTGCACGCATGGTCGAGCCTGTAATGGTTAAGCGCTTCATCATAATTTGCCCCAACTTAACCTCTTTGGCTTTTGCCCCCCCTAAAAAGGCAATATAAACCAAACGTCCATCGCGGCGGAGCAAGTTCAAATTTTTTTCTAAATACGGTGCACCCACCATATCTAAAATAACATCAACACCCGCATTATCCGTTTTCTCATTGATCAGGTGTTCAAAGTCTTGGGTTTTATAATTGATGGCATCTGTCAAATTTGCAATGGCTTGTACTTTTTCATCGCTGCCAACGGTTGCAAAGGTTTTAATGCCCAATGCTTTACATAACATGAGTGCCGTGGTGCCAATACCACTGGTTCCACCATGTACTAACACCACTTCCCCTGCTTTAGCTTTACCCATTTGGAACACATTCGCCCAGACCGTGAAAAAAGTTTCAGGAATAGCCGCCGCTTCCACAAAACTTACATTTTCTGGAATATGTAAAGTTTGACTTTGTGGAACTACACAATACTCGGCATAACCACCACCATTGGTCAAACCACAAACTTTATCGCCCAATTTAAACTGTGTAACTTCAGCTCCAATTGCAACGACCTCACCTGCAACCTCAAGTCCTGGCACTTGCGTTACCCCAGGCGGCATTGGATATAAACCTTGACGCTGTAAAATATCTGGACGGTTAATACCAAACGCATGGACTTTAACCAAAACCTCGTCTGCTTTTGCTTCAGGGATAGTCACTGTTTCATATGCCAGCTTATCCACACCACCCGGCTCTGTAATAATGACCTGTTGCATCGTTGTTTGTGACATGATTTATTCCTAACTCTTGCGATATTTTTCAAGTTTCATAGACCTATTTGATCATAGAAATAAATTGAAATGAATAACACCGTACTTATGTATAGTCTGAAGCCTATTTTGCTGCGCGATAGCGCTGATCATTGATAAAAAAAGCAAGCTGCGACTGCTCTCGACATCCCTCTCAAACATCACCTAGAACCATTAGGTCCAGATAAAAAGCACAAGTATTCAGTTGCGTGGCTGATCAGGCAAAGACACAAACTGCATTAGAAATTTACGAACCAAAGGCAAAAACACCATAATCAGAGGAAATGCAATCAGCCAAGATAGACTCCAGCTTTTGAGCCAAAGATGGAAAAAATTATGCACTAAGCCTTTATTTAACAGTAAGTTAAAACCAGAAATAGAACCACTCATCAGGCCTGAAAGTAATAACGGCATTAACCAATTTAAATGTTTGATATGAATTTTGGGGAGCGTGTTGAACATAATCGACCTGAGTAAATAAAAATTAGCTTTGGCTTGGCGTTTTAACGGTTTGTTTTAAAGCTTTCATAAACTGTCCAAAATGGGGCATAAAATCTTTAAAGAGTGGAAGGTTTTTATGCTCTAGCATCACCTCACTAAAGAGCTTTAAACCAACAGTAAATGATTTCGCTGCTTCATCATCCAGTATTTGACTGTTTTGACTCACCTGTAATACGTTAAAAATATCGTCGTGGTTATAGCTGTTAAAACTCAAAGTATCTGTATAGTTCGACGGGTTGCCTTGAGCATCTGCAATGTGTTTGAGTGTGACTTCATAAGTATGTTGTTTCATTCTGTTTTCCTAGAGACGTGCAATATTCACTGCTGCTTGATCGATTTGTTCTGCAATAGCACGAATTTGTTTAGGGCTCAGCTCACTGTATTGGATCTTGAGCTTTAAAGAAGCTTTGAGGTTTTCCATCGCACGTTTAATATCAAGATATTGTTCATTATTTTGAATTTGTTTACGCGTGTCGAAACGAGATAAAATCTTTTCCACATTTGCTTGCTCAGCCTCAAGATGCTTCAAACCCAAGGTTGTTATACGGTATTGCTTACGTTCAGCGCCATCTAACGCTACATGAACAAACTGTTGCTCTTCCAAATAATTCAAGGTTGGATAGATCGTTCCTGCACTTGGGCAATAGCCTCCTCCCACAATTTCACCCACCTCTTTAATAAGGTCATAGCCATATTTAGGCGCGAATGAAATGAGATGTAAGGCTAAAAGTTTCATCTGACCCGTTTCAAATAGGCGCTGTTTACGTAACACTGGCGCTATTTCCAAATGAGCAAAGGGTTCAACTTTTTGTGCTTTAGACATAAGTAAGATACATCTTTAAATTATTAAGATATATCTTAATTTGTTTTTTAACGATTGCAACCTCAAATCCTGAACTAGAACATCAAAATTTAAGATCAAATAGGTAACCGTGAAGGATTACTTGATATTTTTAGATAAGATTGCTGAACAGTTGCAATACCGCTAAAATTTAACCTCTGTTTTCACGTTCACCCCCCTCAAGTGAACTCTGACAAAACTCCTAAAATTCAGAATTAAATTAAAATGACAGATCAACTCAGAAAAAAATTTGAAAACCTACAACTCAATGCTGGGCAAGGCAAGATCAGTGCATTTCTTTCTGTTTCCTTAGGCCTTTTGGGCATTTTTGCTGCTTTATGTTTTTTATTTCCCACTGTGCTCACCACGCCAGAACTACGTCCGCTGTATAGCAAACACTATGATGTTTTCTACTATAGCTTACTGTTCGGTATCGTCCTCAGTGCTGGTTTTGGCACCTATAGTGCGATCATTAAACAGAATAAATATGGTTTTTATGGTTTGTGTATCACCATTTTAGCAGCTGTTTTAGGCTGCGGGCTGATCAAAACACCGACATTGCCTGCTCTACCCTTTTATGCAGGTTTTGATTATTTCGTTATTACTTTAATCATCCTTGCTTTAGTCTTTATTCCGCTTGAAGGATTCTTTGCAAAAAACACTGAACAGAAAATTCTGCGCGTTGGCTGGGTCACAGACATGAAATATTTCATGTTTAGCCATATTGGCATTCAGCTTTTTTCGTTTTTAACGGTCATGCCTATTCAGTATTGGATCACGCATATTCCCAATAACCCGATTGTGCCCTATGTGCAGGTACAACCGATTTGGTTACAGTTTATTGAGTTATTAATTGTGGTGGACTTCACCACCTATTGGTTACACCGTGCGATGCATGAAGTGAATTTTTTATGGCGCTTTCATGCCATTCACCATTCAACGGAACAAATGGACTGGCTAGCCTCTTCACGCTTACACATTGTTGAAGTATTAATGACCCGTTTTATCGCAACCTTACCAATTTTCTTGTTAGGTTTTCATACGTCTGCGGTCTTTGCTTATTTGGTCTTTATTTCTTTCCATGCCATTTTTATTCACTCCAACGTGCGTTTTCGCTTTCCCTATCTGCGCTGGCTGATCGCAACACCTGAGTTTCACCATTGGCATCATTCTTCTGAAAAGCCTGCGATTGATAAAAATTATGCAGCCTTTATTCCACTTTATGACGTGATTTTTAAATCGATTTACATGCCTAATCATTTGGCCAGTGTATATGGCACAATCGGCTATAAAATTCCAAACAGTTTTGTGAAGCAGTTTACTTGGCCATTTAAACGTTATGTGAATAAACTGAAAAAGCGCTTAAACAAAGATAATGAGACTTCCTAACAAAACCAATCGATTAACAATCTCAATAATTAAAGCTTGTCTAATCCCTCACCAAAATAGAAAACCTGTATCTCCGCAGGTTTTCTTTCATTTTCCAAGCCTTGTAAATCGAACTTAAATTACGCTCGTCCTTTAAATTCTTTGACCATACGATCACTCACGTCTTCTGGATAACACAGTGGCGCAGCACCACCGACTCGATTGTAAGCACTACGTTTACCACACCGACTTCCATTTCTTGCAGTATTGTAAGGACAAGGACAATTTCCCGAATACTCTTGTATCGATTGTTGAATAATTTTCGTCTTAATCGCTTCATCACTTTGCGTAGCCTGTTTAGCATCAGCAGCAAAAGTTAAAGTTAAACCAATAAATAATAATATTTTTTTCATAATACCCCTCTACAAAAGAGGCATTCTATAGCACTGAATTTTTATTGAAATATCACATTATTTATTTGAATAATATTTATCCATCTAATATAGAAATAAAAAACCCACCTTATGGTGGGTTCCTTCAAATCAGCTCAATCTCTTATAGGCGAACCAATTCAACAATTTTATCAGCTAGCTCTTCAACTGCATCTTGAGTGAATGCGACATCTGTCCCATCGACAAGGTCAGTCACCACAACCACACCTGTTTCACGTACTAGTGCAACCTGATCAGCAGTTAGACCCGCTTTCGCAATCGCAACTACACCTTGTTGAATCAACAAGTTTTCAAGTGCTTGTGCATTTTCTAGAGCTTTCGCAGAGACAGTTACCGCAGCAGGTTTTTGACCTAAACGTGCAGCACGGTCTTCCGCTGTGACAGGGTTGCTATACGCAGACCATTCCACAGACTCTTCCACCATACCCGCACCAATCGTCACGTTGTTTAAACGGTCGATGAAGATAAACGAACCTGTATAACGGCTGTCTTGGTAGCGATCAAATACCACAGGCGCATCAAACTCAACGGTAACATTAGCAATGGCGTTCAGCTCAAGGCTATCGACTTGTACCTTTTCCAATGTATTGACATTGGTACGGTAGTTAATTGCAGTGACTTTTGCAGGAACAGTTTGCGTACCCACTTTTAAGTTATACAACTTACCAATCACCAGCGGTTGATCTGCCATCCAAACCACAGTGGTATTGACCGAACGTGAAATTTCTGGCGCAGCTTGATCCGCACGTACAAGCACGTTACCACGCGAAATATCAATTTCGTCATTCAGCGTCAACGTTACTGCTTGACCTGCAACGGCACGCTCTAAATTACCATCATAAGTGACAATTTCTTTGATGGTCGATGACTTACCTGATGGTAAAGCCACGATTTTATCACCTACCGATACATCACCCAACGCAACCGTACCGCAGAAACCACGGAAGTCGAGGTTTGGACGGTTCACATATTGCACAGGGAAACGGAAATCGTTGGTCACTGAATTGCGGTTAATTTCCACAGACTCAAGCGTACCCATCAACGTTTCGCCTGTATACCATGGCGTATTTGGTGATTTATTGACAACGTTATCACCATTCAATGCTGAAATAGGCGTAAAGATAATGTTGTTTGGCTTACGGTCACCCAATTGCGCCACAAAACCTGCATACTCCGTCTGAATTTCATTGAAGCGCGCTTCAGAAAATTCAACCAAGTCCATTTTGTTAATTGCAACAATAATGTTCTTAATGCCCAGTAAGCTTGCAATATAAGTATGACGACGTGTCTGAGTTTGTACACCATAACGCGCATCAATCAAGATAATCGCAAGGTCACAAGTCGACGCACCCGTTGCCATGTTACGCGTGTATTGCTCATGTCCCGGTGTGTCAGCGATGATGAACTTACGTTTCTCAGTTGAAAAATAACGATAAGCCACATCAATGGTAATACCCTGCTCACGTTCAGCTTGTAGACCATCGACAAGGAGTGCCAAGTCAGGTGCATCGCCTGTCGTACCGACTTTTTTAGAGTCACGAGTTACTGCTTGCAATTGATCTTCATAAATCAATTTTGAATCGTAAAGCAAACGGCCAATTAAAGTTGACTTACCATCATCGACGTTACCGCAAGTCAGAAAACGCAATAAGTCTTTATTTTCATGTTGTTTTAGATAGCCCAAGATATCTTGGCTAATCAGTTCTGATTGATGAGACATTGCTCAAAACTCCACATATTCTTTAGAAATCGGTTTTTAATCTTCAAATCTACCTAAATCCTCCTTTGATAAAGGAGGACTTTCCTCCATTTTTTTCGGGAGTTCTCCCCTCTTTACTAAAGAGGGGTTAGGGGGAGATTTTAGAAATAACCTTCTTGCTTTTTCTTCTCCATTGAGCCCGCCTCATCATGGTCAATCATACGACCTTGACGTTCAGAGCTGGTTGCAAGCAACATTTCTTGGATAATTTCAGGTAAGGTATTTGCCGTTGACTCAACTGCACCCGTAAGTGGGTAACAACCAAGTGTACGGAAGCGTACCGATTTCATTTGTGGAACTTCGCCTTCTTTTAAAGGCATACGTTCATCATCAACCATAATCAGGGTGCCACTACGCTCAACCACAGGACGTTCTGCAGCTAAATAAAGTGGAACCAATGGAATACTTTCCAAGTAGATATATTGCCAAATATCAAGCTCAGTCCAGTTTGATAGTGGGAACACACGAATACTTTCACCTTTGTTCACTTTACCGTTGTAAAGATTCCAAAGTTCAGGACGTTGGTTTTTTGGGTCCCAACGGTGTTTCGAGTCACGGAATGAATAGACACGTTCTTTCGCACGTGATTTTTCTTCATCACGACGTGCACCACCAAATGCCGCATCAAAACCGTATTTATCAAGCGCTTGTTTTAAGCCTTGAGTTTTCATGATGTCGGTATATTTTGAGCTACCATGATCAAATGGGTTAATGCCCGCATCTTTCCCTTCTTTGTTTTGATGTACGATCAAATCAAAGCCATGGGTTTTTGCCATGTTGTCGCGGAAAGCAATCATGTCTTTAAATTTCCAGCCCGTATCTACATGTAGAAGCGGAAATGGAAGCTTGGCAGGATAGAACGCTTTTAACGCCAGATGCAGCATGACTGCTGAATCCTTACCAATAGAATAAAGCATCACTGGGTTTTCAAACTCAGCAGCTACTTCGCGGATAATATGAATACTCTCAGCTTCAAGCTGTTTAAGATGAGTAAGTCTTTCCTCATTTAATGACATTGACAGCACCAACTCACAAAAATCGTGTACTTATTACACTTTTAAAAATATATATTCATTATAAAGATTTAGTTATACACACTATTGCTTGTTTTATTATATTTATATGCAAAAACCTCATATAAAACAAAATTGATAAGCTCTATAAGTTTTATTCAATGATCATATATCACTAAATAAACTCAAATATTACATCAACTTCACTCAGAGTATTCAGCCTGTTCACCCTTCCATGCTTCGATTTTTCATCTATGTTTCTGCTTGGCAATACATTTACAAATACCTAAAGTCGGTTTCATTTAGGTTCTATGTATATGACTTACCAAACTCGCAACCTAGAATACTAAAAATAACACTCAATACAGAACAGCTTGTTGATTGTATATATCAACATGATAACCCAAAGTTTGGATTCCAATTATTTCTAGATTAATCTGTAAAACATAAAAAACCCGCAATAATGCGGGCTTTTATGTTCATATCAACTTAGTTTTTATGACGCATGTGTGGGAACAAAATCACATCACGAATACTTGCTGCATTAGCGAATAACATAACTAAACGGTCAATACCGATACCCTCACCCGCTGTCGGCGGTAAGCCGTACTCAAGTGCTTCAACAAAGTCTGCATCGTAGTGCATTGCTTCATCATCACCTGCGTCTTTTTCTGAAACCTGAGCTTGGAAACGTTCAGCTTGGTCAATCGGGTCATTCAACTCTGAGAAACCATTCGCAAGTTCACGACCACCAATAAAGAACTCAAAACGGTCAGTGATGTGCGGATTATGATCATTACGACGTGCCAATGGCGAAGTTTCAGCTGGATATTCCGTAATGAAAGTCGGTTGACGTAGCTGAGTTTCAACAGTTTCTTCAAATACGATGGTTTGAAGTTTGCCCAGACCAAAACCTGGTTTTACCTGTTCTTTCAGCTCTTCTTGCACAAATTTTGCCAAGAATTCACGGTCATTGACATTTTCAGGCGTGAACTGTGGGTTGTGTGCAAGAATGGCATCAAACATCGAAATTTTCTTGAATGGACCTTTGAAGCTATAAACTTCTTCACCATAAGGCACATCGGTTGAACCCAAGATGTCCAGCGCTAAGCGTTCAATCATATTTTCGGTAAGTTCCATCAAGTCTTTATAGTCTGCATAAGCTTGATAGAATTCAATCATGGTGAATTCTGGGTTGTGACGCGTCGAAATACCTTCGTTACGGAAGTTACGGTTAATTTCAAACACACGCTCAAAACCACCAACCACCAAACGTTTTAAGTAAAGCTCAGGTGCAATACGTAAGAAAAGCGGCATATCCAAAGCATTATGATGTGTTTCAAATGGACGCGCTGATGCTCCACCCGGAATCACATGCATCATAGGTGTTTCTACTTCCATGAAGCGCTGTTCAGTTAAGAACGCACGAATGCCTGAAACCACTTTGGCACGGATTTCAAAAGTCTTACGTGTTTCTTCGTTCACAATCAGGTCAAGATAACGCTTACGATATTTAACTTCAGTATCGTTTAGACCATGGAATTTATCTGGAAGTGGACGAAGCGACTTGGTTAAAAGCTCAAAATGTTCGATATGCACATAAAGGTCACCTTTACCTGAACGACCGATATAACCTTTCACCGCGATAATATCGCCAAGATCTAAGCTCTTAATGGTTTCTAAAGTTTCTGGTGCTAATTCTTTACGTGCTACATATAACTGGATACGACCCGTCATATCTTGGATCACGATGAATGAACCACGGTTCAACATCACACGACCCGCTACAGACACATAAACATGCTCTGCTGCTTCAATTTCTTCTTTGCTTTTGTCTGCAAATTGATCTTGTAAGTCTTGCGCATAATGTTCACGTTTAAACGTGTTTGGCCATGGGCTAGTGCCCGTTTGTTTGGCTTGATCTTCAATCTGCTTTAACTTGGCATGACGCTGTGCAATTAAATCGTTTTCGGAAATGGCTTGTTCAGAAGTCGATTGAGCGTTTTGTTGCGTCATCTCTGCCTCGTATATGTATTAAAAAACGGAAGTTGCATAGCATAGCAGAATTCCAGACGAATGAGCATCATCAAAAACCACGCGGCATATAAAAAAGTATACATCCTGTTTATTTCAGAGCTAAGACGCCCACCGTATAAAAGGTCTGTCTATTTCTTAGACCAAAAGCTAACTTCATTTCACGGTTAATCCCTCTACAATGGACATTATAAATCGTGGAAAAGTAAACTTTTCTCCACTCATAAAATAATTTATTTTTTTAATTGAATGATTAATCATGAGCAGATGCGAATCTAAAATTTTGTTTTTGCATGGATTAGACTCCTCGCGCGAGTCCACTAAGTTCCATGCCATTGATGCAAAGCAGAAATTTTGTATCGATATCGATTATCGCTATCTCAATTTTTCTACCGTAGCCAGTTTCTACGACGATATTATTGAAAAAATAAAACCTGAAATTATTGTTGGACATTGTATTGGTGCATATTGGGCATTAAAAATGTCGCTGCTGCATCAAATTCCGTGTGTGATTGCCAACCCACGCTTAGCCCCTGACTTTCGCGATGATTACCCGAGCATTAATGATACTGACTTAGATCACAATGTACCGCAAGTGGCCTATTTAGAGTTGGGAGATGAATTGATCGATATGTATGCGGCACAGGAAATTTTAGAAAATTATATGTTAATTCAAGCGGTTGAAGGTGGGCATCACCGACTACTTAAACCTGAAAATATTAATCAACTGATTGAACATCTAGAACAACAATATTTATATAAATAAAAAAAGCCTTGGATGTCCCAAGGCTTTTTAATGTGCTTATGCAGCAACAGATTCTGGTTTCGATTTGTCATCTAACACTGACCAAATCTTTAAACCTAAGTCAGCATGCAAATCAGGCAAATCAAGAAAAATACTAGCACCGAGCACTTCATGATTACATTTTGCCACCAGCTGATTAACGGCTTTTAATGTCCCACCTGTCGCTAAAACGTCATCTACAATAATCACTTTTTGCGATGGGGTATTGGCTGCCATTTCTAAGCGGTCTAAACCATATTCCAAACTATAACCCACGCCCACCACTGGTGGTGGCAGCTTGCCCGCTTTACGCACCAACAATAAACCTTTACCTAAACGCTGTGCCAATAAGCTCGCAAGGACAAAGCCACGCGCTTCTACAGCAACAAAACTGTCTACTTCCGCCAACTGTTCAGCAGGAATACTTGCAATTAACGCATCGGTTAAAGGCTCAATATTGCTCATAAACAATGGTGTTAAATCGAAGAAGCAAATCCCAGGTTTTGGAAAATCTTGGACCGTACGAATGTGCGACCACAACGTTGTAGACAAGTTGTTCATAGGAGATCAATAAAATTTGAAAAGGAATAGATGAATTTTACAGCTTTATCTGTTAAAAAAACAGTCAAGTACTGGCCATGCAGCCGACTGAACAACCCAAATATTTGTGTAAGCTATTGTTTTTAATTAAATCATTTATTTAATAAATATTAGGTATAGATGTACTCAATGATAAAATAGCAATTTAATTCTACATTTGCATCACGACCATAGTCTATATTTTTAAGGATTTTAAAAGACCAGCTGATTGAAAAAACACAGCTTTTTGACTTGCAATCATCTATATCTTTCACACTTTTGCCAAATACGATCTGGTTTTAAATGATACGTTTTGTCCTGATCATCGCTTTTAGCAGATAGATTCAATCATTAAACTTCGATATTTACTTTACATTCGTATTAGAACTGCGTAAAAATTTAGGTTAGCGAAGTATGCTAACCACTCAGATGAATAGCAGCTTGCGTAATGGATTATTTTGCTGAACCCTTTCTTGTTCAGCGTTTTGGAGAGTCAAATGAAGAAGTATCAATGCATCGTTTGTGGATGGATTTATGACGAAGCAGAAGGTTGGCCACAAGATGGCATCGTGGCGGGAACGAAATGGGACGATATCCCTGACGATTGGACTTGCCCAGATTGTGGCGTGTCAAAAATCGATTTTGAAATGGTTGAAATCTAATTCATAGTGTTAAAGACCATGCAGCATGGTCTTTTTTTACGTCTTTAAAATAATCTCTGGAGAAGCTTATGCATCCCATCGTCATCATTGGCTCAGGTATGGCAGGCTATGCTGTAGCACGTGAATTTCGCAAGCTGAACCCTGAACAAGAGCTGCTTATGCTATGTGCAGATGATGCGACTAATTATGCCAAACCAACATTGTCCAATGCCTTTGTTGCCAACAAAGCGCCTGAACAGATTGCTTTGGGTGATGCAGAGAAAATGGCAACACAACTGAAAATGCAAATTGCCACGCATACTTGGGTGAAAGAGATTCATGCTGAACAACAGCAGTTAACCGTTATTAAAGATGGAGCTGAATCTACACAGCCCTACTCTCAATTGGTTTTAGCGGTAGGAGCAAACCCAATTCGCTTAGCCATTGCAGGTGATGGAAGCAATGACATTCAAGTTGTAAACAATCTAGACGACTATAAAACCTTCCGCGCAGAACTTGAAAAACGTGCAGACAAACGCGTAGTCATTTTAGGTGCTGGTCTCATCGGCTGCGAATTTGCCAATGATTTACAACATACAGGCCATCAAGCTACCGTCATCGACTTGGCAAACCAGCCTTTGGGTCGTTTATTGCCAGCGCATGTTTCAAGTGCCTTTAAAGAAAACCTTGAAGCAACGGGTATTCATTTTGTCCTTGGCACCACAGTTGAAAAAGTGTCTAAAATTGAAAATGGTGACTATGTTGTGACCTTAGCCAATGGTCAGTCTTTGGTCGCAGATGTAGTGTTATCTGCGATTGGCTTACAACCAAGCATTTCCCTTGCAAAAGAAGCAGATATTCAAACCAGTCGTGGGATTTTGACCAATGCACAACTTGAGACCAATCAGCCGCATATCTACGCGGTCGGAGATTGTGCTGAAGTGAACGGACTCTTGCTGCCTTATGTCATGCCGATCATGCAGCAAGCACGTGCTTTAGCCAAAACCTTAAATGGCGAGACCACTGCGGTGCATTACCCTGCTATGCCTGTAGCAGTTAAAACACCGGCTGCGCCGCTCACTGTTTTGCCTGCGCCAATCGATGCAGAGGTGAACTGGGAAACTGAGGAATTAGACGATGGCATGATTGCCAAAGCCCTAGACAGTCAAGGTACACTTCGCGGCTTCGTACTGCTCGGTGCAACCGCAGCGAAACAACGTTTAGCATTAACAAAACTGGTTCCAGACTTGATTCCAGCACAGGTTTAGAGTTTAAATAAAAGGACATTTATAACAATAGATGTCCTTTATGTGAGGATTACAATAATGAATAGCGCACTCCAATATAATCTTTCACCCTATACCTCTTTTATGCGCGAAACCAAAGTCGACTTAGGCAATGGTATTGAACTCCATGTCGAAATCGGTGGCGAAGACCATCATCCGACCATTGTTTTGATCATGGGCTTAGGAGCACAGCTGTTATTTTGGCCTGATTTCTTCTGTAAATCTCTGATTGATCAAGGTTTTCGTATCATTCGCTTTGATAACCGCGATATTGGTTTATCTTCAAAAATTAAACATCAAGGTCCCCGCTTAAACACCCTCAAACTGATGGGGCGTTTTGCTTTAGGTTTAGATAACCGTGGTGCACCTTATGACTTATACGACATGGCTGACGATGTGGCACTGCTTTTAGACCGTTTAGGTTTAGATGAAAGTTATGTGATTGGTGCATCCATGGGTGGTATGATTGGGCAAATTCTAGCAGCGCGTCATCCACAGAAGGTCAAAAAGCTCGGCCTAATGTTCACCAGTAACAACCAACCTTTACTGCCGCCGCCTTTTCCAAAGCAACTCTTTAGTCTAATTGGTCGACCTGAATCGACCGATGAAGAAGGAATTGTGAGCCACTCTTTGAAAGTGTTTAAGATCATTGGCTCGCCTGATTATCACAATCCAATCGAGTCAATTCAGACTTCTCGCAAATTATATCGCCGAAGTTATTACCCTGCGGGTGTACTTCAACAGTTTTTAGCAATATTATGTACAGGTTCTTTATTGCAACTGGACAAACAGATTCAACAACCGACCCTTGTGGTACACGGTTCGCGAGACCGTTTACTCCCGCCTAGTCACGGAAAGGCCGTTGCAAAGGCAATTATGGGTGCTAAATTTGAATTAATTGATGGAATGGGGCATGATATCCCACCGCACTTCATTCCAAATCTTAGCGAATTATTTGCACAACACTTTAAATCATAATCATTAGGACACTATGGCTGCATTACCATCCTTAAGACAGCTGTCATATCTCGTTACACTGTCAGAAACGCTGCATTTTACTGAAGCTGCACGCCGTTCATTTGTAACCCAATCGACTTTGTCGGGCGGGATTATGGAGCTTGAACGCCTACTCGGTGGCGTACTTGTAGAGCGTGATCGCCAAAATGTGCGCTTAACTCCTCTAGGCGAGCAAGTCGTTGCTCGTGCTCGTGTTCTACTGGCAGATGCTCAAGACCTGATGCGTTTAAGCCGAGAAATGAGCGAGCCTTTAACTGGTGATTTACATCTAGGTGTTATTCCAACCATTGCGCCATTTATTCTGGCGCAATTGTTAGATGAAGTGCATAAGCAACTCCCTAAAATTCAACTACATTTACACGAAGCGCAAAGTGAGAAAATTGTAGAAAAACTCGAACATGGCAATTTAGACATGGTCGTTTTGGCTCTACCTTTTGATACACGTGGCTTAAAAGTTGCTGAAGTCGCAAAAGAAAGTTTGTTTTTGGTCTGCAATAAATCAGATATCGCAAGCCAAGCCAAATCGCTGGATGACTTAGACCTTTCACGCTTAATGTTGCTTGAAGAAGGCCACTGCTTACGTGACCATACGCTAAGTGTCTGCCCAATTGGTGAGCGTAAAAACGATCATCGTTTAAAAGCGAGTTCTTTACCCACCCTTGTGGAAATGGTATCGGCTAATCTTGGTTTTACCTTATTACCTGAAATCGCAATTCATACCAATATGATTAAAGCGAATCCAGATTTGATGGTCAAACAAATTGAAGCTGCTCCAAGCCGTATCTTGGCTTTGGTGACACGTAAAAGCACCCCACTACAAAGCGAATTTGATGTGCTATTACAAATCCTGAAAAAAATTACTCAAGATCTGCACTAAGCTTATTTTTGTGCATAAAAAAGGAGTCAAACATGACTCCTTTTTTTGTGCCTAAATCTTTAGTAGACTCAAGCACAATCCCTAAAGTTATTTAATCACATCTAGCAAATAACGCTGTGCATTATGCTCGGTTTCGCCTTCAGCTAGCGTCGCACGAAGCCAAGTTCCATCACCCTGTAGTAACCAAGCTTGTTGATTATCCTGCAAATAGGTCAACAACCCTTGCTGATAAATACGTTTTTTCAAAGCAGGATCCTCAATTGGGAAACAGGCCTCAACACGATTAAATAGATTTCGATCCATCCAATCAGCACTTGAACCATAAATACGCGCATCGCCATTATTACTAAAATAGAAAACACGGGTATGTTCTAAGAAACGCCCCACGATCGAACGTACACGAATGTTTTCCGAAAGCCCTGGCAAGCCCGGGCGTAGACAACAAATTGAACGAATAATGAGATCAATTTGTACACCTGCCTGTGATGCCTCATATAGCTTGTTGATCAGTTGCACTTCAGTTAGTGCATTTACTTTCACAATAATCTGCGCTTTCTTGCCCGCTTTGGCATTGGCAATTTCATCATCAATAAAATTGATCAGTTGTGCATGGAGCGTAAACGGCGCATGAAGTAGCTTTTTCAGCTTCGCCATTTTCCCCATACCTGTCAATTCTTGGAAAATACGGTGTACATCTTCACACAACTCTTTATCGGTCGTGAGCAAGCCATAGTCGGTATAAATACGCGCATTACCCGCATGATAGTTACCCGTTCCCAAATGTACATAACGAACGAGTTTATTATTTTCACGGCGTACCACAAGAATCATTTTGGCATGAGTTTTATAGCCCACAATGCCGTAAACAACCACAGCACCCGCTTCTTGTAGCACATTTGCCACTTCGATATTTGACTCTTCATCAAAACGCGCACGCAGCTCAATCACCGCGGTAACTTCTTTACCATTACGCGCCGCTTCTGCTAGGACTTGTACAATTTCAGAGTCTGCACCACTGCGATAGAGGGTTTGCTTAATTGCCAACACTTGTGGGTCACGTGCCGCTTCACGCAACAAGTTAATCACAGGTGCGAAAGACTCAAACGGATGATGTAGTAAAATATCCTGCTTCTGCATTGCAGAGAACATGCTTTCCGACTTTTTCAACACTTTAGGAATAACAGGAATATGTGCGTCATACCGTAGATGTGGACGTTTAAAATTGGACAATAAACGTGCCAAATTCACAGGTCCTTCGACTTTATACAACTGCTCCTGATGCAGATCAAATTCATCTAGCAAGTAGTTATAAATATGTTCTGGACAGTTTTGTGTAACTTCCAAACGTACTGCACGTCCGAAACGACGAGAACTTAACTCACCTTTGAGTGCTTTGGCTAAGTCTTCCACATCTTCATTGAGTGCTAAATCAGCATTCCGTGTGACACGGAACTGATAACAGCCTGTCGCTGTCATCCCTGGGAACAAGTCAGAAACATGCTCATGGATAATGGCTGAAAGCATCACATGATGCTCTTTTCCACCTGTGAGTTCATCAGGTAGACGAACCACACGTGGCAATGAACGTGGTGCAGGCACAACGGCCAAATCAATCTGACGACCAAATGCGTCTTTCCCTTCCAAAGTCACAATAAAGTTGAGACTTTTATTCACTAAACGCGGAAATGGGTGCGCAGGGTCAAGGCTAATCGGTGTTAAGACAGGTGCGACCTGTTCTTGGAAATATTTCTTCACCCATGAAGACTGTGCAGGTGTCAGTTCCCCACGGCGTAAGAAACAAATGTCTTCCTCACGTAGTTTCGGCAGAATTTCATCATTGAGAATACGATACTGACGTTCAATTGCGGCATGTGCGGTTTGCGAAATTTGGTCGAGGACTTGGCGTGGGGTTAAGCCATCGGGGCTGCGGCTTTCATTACCCAGATCCAACTGTTCCATGACGCCCGCAACACGAATTTCAAAGAACTCATCTAAGTTACGTGAAAAAATCAGTAAGAAATTCATCCGTTCTAACAGCGGATGTAAAGGATCTACGGCTTGTTCCAATACACGTAAATGGAAATCTAATATCGATAACTCACGGTTAATATAGCGATCGTTATATGCGTATTCAGGTTGTAGTATCGGAGATGTGCTTGCTGCCGTATTCATAGCTAACCTTTAATTATTTGAATGCGTTTTATCATGATAAGTATGCTTCAATTTTGTGACAATTTCATAAAAAAAGCCCATAAATTTGGGCTTTTTCACATCAATCAAATTAAGGGATATCGCTATAGCGCATATACTTTCGAATCATGCGCTCACGGTTTTGCAACTTACGGTCATTTTGATGGTCTTGGTAGTATTTCGGATTGGGTAAAATAGCCGCTAAAAAGACCGCCTGCTCTCGGCTTAAGCTACGTGAACTTTTACCAAAGTAGTGTTGGGTCGCAGCTTCGACGCCATAGATATTATCGCCAAACTCCACCGAGTTCAGATATACCTCTAAGATGCGTTCTTTGCTCCACATCCGTTCCATCATCCAAGTTGCAACAGCTTCCTGACCTTTACGAATGAATGAACGCTTGTTATATAAAAATAAGTTTTTGGCCAATTGCTGAGAAATTGTTGAACCGCCCGCGACCACTTTGCCCGTGTCATTATTACGTTCAAGCGCTGCTTGAATCCCATCCCAGTCAAAACCATGATGTTGCATAAATTTGCCATCTTCAGCCGCAACAATGGCTTTTTTCATGTACTCACTGATCTCGTCATAATCACGCCATTCATGTTGAATGGGTTTAGATGGCTCAGACCAATAATCAATCCGCATAAACATGGTGGTTTCCACTGGCTTGTAACGCCACCACGCTAGGCTTGCAAAAATCCACAACTGTACCAAAAGCACGAAGCTGACAACGACTAACAAACTACGAACAATAAAAGCTTTCATGCCAGTGGCTTACTCCAAAAATCATTTTTATTCATGCTAAGCTTGGGCAAATATAGCAAAATTTTAGCAAGAATAGCATGACCGAGCTTACACCTCCGCAAATCAAAACAAAATTCGACGTACATTTATGGTGGATTACCGCCGTCATTATTGCCGTGAATGTTGGGCTGTTTTTTTGGCAAGTCCTGCATGGCATGGATGTCAGCAATCCAAGTACGGCTGATGCTATACACTGGGGAGCAGACTATGCACCGCTCACCTTCTTGACTGAACCGATGCGTTTATTGAGCAGTATGTTCTTTCATTTTGGCTTGGTTCACCTCATGTTGAACATGTGGGCACTGTATATTTTTGGCAGTGTGCTGGAGCAAATGTTTGGACGTGTCTATTTTCTTGCGCTATATGTTCTTGCTGGTCTCATGGGTAGCTTGCTCAGTGGTTATATCGCCATTCAAGACAGTTATGAACTGATTCGTATTGGGTTAGCAAACCCTGAACTCTTGCCTCGTGTCGGTGCAGGGGCTTCAGGTGCCGTCATGGGACTTGGGGCAGCACTGACGGTTCTATCGCTACTGCCGATGCTCCCACAGCAACGTTTTATTTTAGATAAAAAGACTTTACTCATCGTGATGGGAATCAACTTAGCCATGGGCTTTATGATTTCAGGTATTAATAATGCCGCACATATTGGCGGCATGTTGATGGGTGCTGTTTTGGCGGCACTTTGGTATCTCTCCCAAAAGACGCAGCAGCGTTGGATTATGCCGCTGAGCCTTGTTTTGGCAGCCTGCGGTTCGTATTGGTTTTACTTACACTGCCAAAACCTTGTGGTCTATATTCAACCCTTATGGTCAGAAGTGTTAATGATGATGCGTCAACAGCTCAATTTCTAAGATTCAACACTTAACGTATTAAGAGACCAATCACGATTGATTGATCTCTCTCAAACTTTGTAAAGGTGGAATATCACTGAGATAACTTAAGCGATAACGCCCAATCAGCGCGCAGAGTAAGGTCATAAACAGTGGTAAAATGAGCCAGATTTCCCAGTGCGGCTGAATGGCTAATCCCATGCGATAACATGCTACCGCACTTATCGCTTCGGCAAACAAACAAGAAACCACACCTGCCATAAAACCAATAAAGCCAATTTCTAGACTGAGCATGGTTCTGAGTTTTTGCTTGGAACCACCAAATGAACGTAATAACGCCACTTCACGTTTACGCTCATCCATCAGTAAGTTCAGGCAAGCAATTAAAACCAGAATACCTGAAATACTCACTAAAACTGCAAGGATCGTGACAATCTGCACCAGCACCGTAACAATGCGCTTAATTTCGTCTAAAATTAAACTGACATCAATAAAGACAGTGTTGGAAAATTGTTGAATGATACTGACCAATTTCGCTTTGTCTGACTCAGGCACATAGAAACTGCCCAAATAACTGCCCGCATTTTCATCCATAGTTTGGGGCGCAAAAATAAAGAAGAAGTTTGGGCTAAAACTTTCCCATTCCACGCTTCTTAAATTTGCCACTTTGGCATGAATCACACCCTCTGGTAAGCTAAAGGTCAGTTGATCCCCCACTTTTATCCCAAGCTCTGTTGCGGTGTTGGCTTCCACCGAAACTTGCCCTTTTGCTGTCAGTTTTGATACTCCAGAGACAATTACATTGTCTTTAGGATAACGGTCTGCTTGGGTTAAATTTAGCTCGCGACGTAAGGAATTATTTTGCTTCACCAAATCCGCAGCAAAAGGCTGTCCATTTTTGGCAATCAGTCTACCTCGAATATTCGGATAGAGCGGCGTACTGTTCCAATGGTTTTGTTCAATTTTCGCTTTTAACTCAGGCATGTCAAAAGGCGGTAAACCATATACAAACTGATTCGGCGTTCCTATAGGAATTTGCTGTTGCCAACGTTCTAACAAATCGGTTCGTAGCACGGCTAAAACCGTAATTAAACTGAGTCCTAAAGCCAAAGCGGTAATCTGAAACGCAGTTTGGTAAGGCGTACGGACATAGGCAGAAACCGCATTTTTCAAGCCGCGCAGGAACTTCAAACTCAGCCAGACCACAACGTATAACACTGCACATAGAATAATAATTGCCCCAATCACCATGGCTGTCAGCACCATGTTTTCAGTCAGAACAATACTAAATAATACCAGACTTGCCGTGCCTGCAAGTAACATCCAAAACATAGACGAAACTGATTTTTCTTGACTGCGAATGACACGGATCGGTGGGGTATTCAACAGTTCCCAAAAACTCGGCAAGACAAAACCCAATAGCACTACTGCACTGGTCAACATAGCAATCGGAATCGGCCCGAGCAGTATATCCCACGCTGAAAACGCAATACTTAAGTGTGGAATCAGTTGTAACATCAACTGTAACAGGCCATAACCCAGCCCGACACCCACGACACTCCCGACCAGCATGGCAAGCAAGAACACCACACCCAACAAGCTGAGGTAAGCCCAGAGAATTTGTGACTTCGCCGCCCCCATACAACGCAATAGCGCAATATGGTCTTGGTTTTGTTGTACAAAGCGCTGACTGGTCAGAGCAATCGCAATTCCACACAGCAAAATCGTTAAAATATTCGCCAACTGCAAAAAAGTGTCCAAATTTGCAATTGGTTTCATTAAACGGGTATTGCCCTCACTGGCATTGCGTAGGCGTAAGCTGTTTTGTGGTTCTTCCGCATTAGGACTTTGAGCTGTCGCATCTACGTCCATAGGTGCTGCATTTTGCTTCTTAAAATTTGCTTCAAACTGCTGAGTATTTTGTGCTGTACCTGCCATCAGTAGACGATAGTCAATGCGACTACCGACTTGTATGGCATTGGTCTTAGCAATATCCGTTTCAGAAATAATCACCGTTGGCGAGAAACCTGAAAAGCCCAACTCTTGATTGGAGTCATGCTCAATCAAGCCTGTCACCTTGAAAGTACCGTCTGCAATATTCAGCTGATCGCCCAGTTTAACCTGTAGCAAATCCTTAGCACGCTGACTCAACCAAACTTCACCCGAGGCAATGTGCTTCGCAACTGGCTGAATACGTAACTCTCCACGCAGAGGAAAAGCTTGATCGATGGCTTTGACATTGACCATAACAAACTGATCATCGGTATATGCCATTGAACTAAAGACAGTGACTTCGGATTGTTTTAAATTAAGAGCTGTCGCTTGTGCTTTCCATTTCGGGTCGAGTTTTTGGCTGTCCGTTAAAACCAAGTCCCCTGCTAGCATCTCAGCGGCTTGCAGAGCTACAGCATTTTGAATTTGCTCATTACTAAACTTCAGCGCGGTCGTTGCACTGATCGCGAGAATCAACGCAATAATCAATAAATACACACCGCTACTTTTAAAACTTTGCTTCAGTAAGGGCTGAAATAGAGAATTCATTTTATCCTCCCGTTTGAGGATGTTCGATCAACTGACCATCGAGTAATTCAAAATGACGCTGGCACTGTTCTGCAAGCGTATGGTCATGCGTCACTAAAATGAGGGTCGTACCCAACTCACGGTTCAATTGAAACAATAGTTGCTCAATTTCTCGCGCAGTTTGACTGTCTAAGTTTCCTGTTGGTTCATCGGCAAAGATAATTTTTGGTTCAGCAATCAGCGCACGGGCAATTGCGACGCGCTGCTGCTCCCCACCCGAAAGTACCTTCGGTGTTTGGGTGGCCTGTCGCTCTAATCCAACCTTTTGCAACAAACTCAAAGCACGTTGCTCCGCTTCAGCGAAGTTAAATGATGGATGAAGCCGTAACGGCAGCATCACATTTTCAACAGCAGTCAGGTGTGGTAGCAGTTGAAAGGACTGAAACACAAAGCCAATATGCTTTAAACGCACCTGTGCACGCTGTTCTTCATTGAGCTTGGAAATACTTTCACCACAAACGATTAACTCACCACCGCTAGCCTGATCTAAGGTCGCCAAAATACCCAGTAAGGTAGACTTTCCTGAACCTGAACGTCCTGTAATTGCGACTTGTTCACCTGCTAATATGCTCAGACTCAAATCTGAGAAAATGGTCAGTTCTTTTTGCGGAAGTTTAATCTTTTGTGTCAGTTGCTGGGCAGAAATAATCACTTGTGGCATGATGCTTACATCACTATGAACTTGGGTCATAACATCCCTATATGCAAATATTCATGCAAAATCGCAAATTTAAAAAACGTATCAGTTCATACTTGGTTTTGCTTGCACTGTGCCTAAGCCCCACTTGGGTTTTTGCAAAAACCGTGATGGTTTTAGGAGATAGCATTAGTGCAGGTTATGGCATAGAACCACAGCAAGCATGGGTAAATTTACTGCAAAAACGGTTAGACCAACAGTATCCGAAACAACACAAAGTGGTCAATGCCAGTGTGAGTGGTGAAACCACCAGTGGCGCTTTGGCTCGTTTACCCAAACTGTTGCAAACGCATAAGCCAAATGTGGTGGTGATTGAGCTTGGCGGGAATGATGGGCTGCGTGGTCAACCCCCTCAGATGATTCAAAAAAATTTAGTGCAACTGATTCAACAGAGTCAAAAAGCCAATGCCACCGTGGTTGTCTTGGGAATGAAAATGCCACCAAACTATGGCACAGCCTATAGCAAGGCATTTGAAAATAATTACAAAGTGGTTAGTCAACAATACAAAGTGAAATTACTGCCCTTCTTCTTGGAAGGTGTAGCGGGAAATAAAAGCCTGATGCAAAAAGACTTGGTCCATCCAAATGGCAAGGCACAAGCTATTTTATTAAATTTAGCTTATCCCTATATAAAAGGCGCTTTATAAAGCGCCTTTTATTCTGATCATATCCGCTGATCAGAAGTCAAAAAAAACCACTTCACCACTTTCAAGTGAGTACTCAGCGCCAACCACTTGTAACTTGCCTTTGGCAATCAAGCTTTCAAGCACAGCTGAGCCATGACGTAACTGATTTACAGAGGCAAATACATTTGAACGTACTGCGTGTTTAGACAGTTTGTATAAGTCATGTTTCAGTTCAGTTTGCATCAAGGTTTCAACCGAAGGACGGACACGGTTTACAATCGACATCAAGTTTGCAGATGGTGGGCTATCTGGGTTCATCAGGGTGTCAATGGTGGCTTGAATCGCACCACAGTGACTATGACCAAGTACCACAACTACTGCACAGTCATAACGCTCAGCCGCAAATTCAACACTGCCAACTTGCGAAGGTGCAACCACATTTCCTGCAACACGAATAACAAACAGATCACCCAAACCTTGGTCAAAGACCATTTCTGCAGGCACACGAGAATCGGAACATCCGAGTACAATGGCAAATGGATTTTGGTCTTCCGCCATCTCTGCTCGTGCTTGGTGAGACAATTGCTTATGGTGGGTTGTCTCACCCGCTACAAAACGTTGGTTACCTTGTTTTAGACGGCTTAAAGCTTCTTGAGCTGTTAGCATTCCCTTTCCCACTCGGTTGTTATTAAGTTGGACTAGTTTAATCCCAGCGAAATTGATTGTCACTTGCAAAAAACATAGCGACTTCTTTTTTTGCTTAATTTTAAATTTGCATTTTATCTCAAACAAATCGTTATGCAGTTCACACTTTATCCAAATGCAGTATATCCTTTCAAATAAATAATTAATGACATTTGCATGAAAGCTATTAGAATCAAACAGACCTGTAAATAAACATAAAAACCATTCAAAATCAGAGCATTTTTATCTTATTCGGTCAGTTTTTTCATTCATCTCCGTTTAAGGATGAACCATGATGATGCGCTCAAAATCCGTCTTGAAACAAAGTTTAAAGGCCGGTCTATTCGCCTTAGCTTTGTCATTTCCTTTCGCCAGCCATGCGGTCGAAAATACCATCATCAAAGACAAACTCAGTTTACAAAGCTACCTTCTACAAGAACGCGTCACCGCCGGCTTAAAAACCAAAACACTTAAAGTGGATGATATCGTTTGGAGCTATAACGAAGGCGGTGCCGTTGATAAGCCAACGATTTTGCTGATTCATGGTTTTGCTGGAAATCGAGACAATTGGAACCGTGTAGCACAGTTTCTAACGCCTTATTACCACGTGGTTATCCCTGACCTTCCAACCAACGGCGACACCAAAGTCCCAGATGATTTTGATCTCTCTATGCCAAATGTCACAGAGCGACTCCGTCGTTTTGTTGAAGCTATTCATATACAAGATAAGCTGAATGTTGCAGGACATTCCATTGGTGGTTCAATTGCAACTCTATATGCCGCACAATACCCTTTTGACACGCAAAGTTTGTTTTTATTGAACAGTGCGGGCATTTATAAAAACGCCAACACCAACTATGCCAAAGACCCTCAATATTTAAAGCACTTGATTGTGAGCAAGCCGGGCGATTTTGATGATGTAATGCAACGTGTCATGCAAACCCCAATCAAAATGCCCTATTATTTAAAACGCGCCCAAGAAAAACAGTTAATTACTCAGGCTGAAAAAAACAGTAAAGTGATTGATCAATTGGTGACCTTGAACCGAATTTATACCACTGACTCCTTTGCTCGAGTGACCCGAAATATTGAAGCACCCACCCTCATTTTGTGGGGTAAGCAGGACAAAATTATTAATGTCGAAGTGGCGAATGAGCTCAAATCTTTATTGAAACGTGCTGAAGCTCCTGTCATCCTTAACAATGTTGGTCATATGCCACTTTTGGAAGCAGAACAAGCAGTTGCACAGCACTACCTGCCTTTTCTTGCAAAAACACAAAAGTTAAAAAATCCATTGGCTGATAAACTGATTCCACTAAATTAATTTTGTTGAGTACGTATGCAGAAACACCCTATGATTGAGCAGCTCATTGAAGCTCATCTTAATTTTTTAGATCATGAGTTTTCGCAAGCAAGTACCGTACAAAATGAATTCACCCTCTTTTATCAATGGTTTAGAAAACAAACTTTGCAGCAACTATGGAGCTTTGAAGACATCAATGCGCTGTTGCAAAAACAAGTCCTAGCCACACCTGCGACCGAGTATCTGATTTCACAAATTGCTGAACATATTAAATTTGCCTTGATTCATCCCATCAATGAATCAACCAAAGTTGCCGATGTGATTCCTGTACTTACCATCGACAAAATTGCGCAGTATGTCGCGAGTAAAAGTGGGCATCGTCAGCGCCTAATTAAAACTGTGGTAAATAACCCAGCTTTTTCGGCCATGATTACCCAGCTGATTCAGCACTCGATTCAAGACTATTTGAACAACTCAGTGATGACTAAACGTGTGCCAGGTGTTTCTAGTTTTATGAAAATGGGCAAGTCCGTACTGGAAACCGTCACAGACTCAAACCTAAATGACACTATTGGGCATTATTTACAAAAGAACATCTTAAAACTCAGTCAAATGAGTGAACAAGTGTTAAATCAAAACTTTAATGATGAAAAGCTATATCATTTTCAAGCCAACCTCTGGCACAAAATCAAAGATATGCCTTTATCAGTTTTGAAAAATTATATTGAAGTGCAGGACTTGCCTCAAACTGTCGCTATGGGGCACGAAATTTGGGAGCATATGCGTCAAACCGACTATCTGCAGCAACAGGTGCATGATGGTGTTTACGCTTGGTACATTCGCAACCAAGAACTTTCTCTTGATTTACTACTACGCGACTTAAATATCGACGAAGCCTTAGTCCAAAATCAACTTCAAGATTTGTTGAACCCTATTATTCAAGAGCTCATTCGTTCTGATTACTTACGTGATCGAGCACGCTATTATTTAGAACAGTTTTATTATTCTGACCAAGCACAGAGTATTTTAATCCCCTAAATAAAAAGACCCGTTGAAGAAACGGGTCTTTAATTCTAATTTCTATGTATTAGAAATTAGCAACAAAACTTACACCATAGCGACGACCATCTAAAGTTTGCTCGCCATCAGCATTCTGTGCAGTTTCATCTAACACATTATAAACACCAAATTTACCTTTCAAGTTTGGTGAAAATTTATAGTTAAAACCAACATCGAGGAAGTTATATCCAGGAATTGGGTCAGACATACTTGAACGACCTAAATACGGTGTAGTTTCTCCGCGCACATGTAATCGGCTCCAAATATTCAAAGCATCGGTTAAGTCATGATCTACTGTTACATTAAATACATGTTCAGGCATGCCATTTAAAGGCTGCCCTTTAAATTAACCTGATTTAATTTCTGTATCTGTAAACGTATAATTTGCAGTTAAGGTTGTATATTCAGCTAATTTGGCATCAAATGTCACCTCTACACCACGTAACTCAGCTTTACCAATGTTTTCACGTGTGCTGATAAATGCAAATGGAATACCGTTTTCAGAACATTTCCACGTTGAAACATCATTACGGTTGTAGTCAGCATTACCCGTTGAATCACATTCACGAATTTCTTCAATTCGATCTTTAAACTGAGTTAAATAACCTGTAATAGAGGTATTAACGTAATCATTGTTCCAGTAAAAACCTAATTCTGAAGTAACAGTTGATTCTGGTTCTAGGTCTGGATTTGCTTTAATAATTCCTCGACCCGTTGTTGTTGGAGAACCACTTCCTCCTGTCACACTATAGAAGCCGTCAGTCACAGAACGAATATCTGGTTGTTTATAACCTGTAGAAACCCCACCCTTCACGGTAAATTGGTCAGTAAAGTTATAAACACCATAAACTCTCGGAGAAATATTTCCTTGATATAGTTCATCATAGTCATAACGAGCCCCAAGCGTTAAATTAAAACGATCGGTTAAACTCCATGTGTCTTCTAAGAATGCAGCAGCTGACCAGCGTGTCAATTCATCAAACTCTGGAACCAACGGATTTCGGTTTGTTGCTCGATCTAACAAACTTTCATCTTTATAATACCCACCAAAAGCCAGTGTATGATTACCTAACAACCAATTCCACTGTGTATTTGCAGTCCATGTTTCTAAATCAATTCCCTTCGTTCCCACGACTGTATTTTCACGATCTGGGTTTTTAGAATTTTCATATTGAATATAAGATTTACTATCCAAATTATCAGTATATCGCCCATTATGCGTTAAGGCATAAACACTACGTATATTTCGACTTACAGAGTCAGTACCTGTTGCCGCAACCGTTTTACCTGCCTTAGCCTCAGACTCTTGTGTGAAGAAATTTGCCTCTACAGCTAAGTCGTGTTGATCATTAAGCACATAAGTTAAACGTGAATTTAAACTTTCCGTTGTATGGCCTGTAAAACCACCTAAATAAGAGTCTTCTTTTCTCTCTAAACGATTTAGACCTAACTGCAAGCCAACTTTATCTTGAATAATCGGCCCTGCTAAATAAACAGAACCATTACGAATGTCTCCAGAATTATTTTTATCCTGAATAGTTGTGCCTAACTCAACATTCCCAGTCCAAACATCCGTCACTTTTTTAGTAATAATATTAATCACGCCACCCATAGCATCAGAACCATACAATGTAGATGCTGGACCACGGATAATTTCAATTCGCTCAATGGATGCAACTGGAGGAAGAATATTTTTCTCCATACCGTAGTCATCGCCATTTGGGTTAACGTCTTTAGAATATTGACGCTTTCCATCGACTAAGAACAAGGTGTAATTCGAAGACATTCCTCGAATATCAATTTGGCGGTTATTACCACGTTGTCCCGTTGCACTATTGCCTGTTAAATTTACGCCAGGCATCCGACGTACATATTCAGAAATATCATTTACAACTGGTAATTTTTCTAAATCTTTATCCGTAATAATAGATGCGCCTAGGGACTGTTTAACCTGTTCCTCAGCTGTTAATACAATCGTCTGTAATTGTGTTGCTTCTTTCTCTTTTGTGGTTTCCACAACGTCATTTGCCATCGCAAATGAACTCATTGCCCCTACAACCGCTAAAGCCAAAGTTGATCTCGTCAGATTTTTACCCATAACGCATACACCTAAATACAAAAAAAGGAGAGATTGTGTAAATTTCGTAGGGCATTTTAACAAACGATAAACATATTGCAATAAATATTGATAATTATTCTCAATTACATTTTAGCTTTAGATAAAATATAACCCCCTAATTTAAGGAGGTTATTTGGTAAAGTGGATTCAAATTTATTTGAAGTACGCGCCTTCAGCCTGCGTATGATCCGTCTGGTCAATCACACGACGTAACTCAGGAATGTGTTGTTGCAGGGTCGTTTCAACACCCTGTTTCAAGGTGACGTCAATTGCTGAACAACCTTGGCAACCACCACCGAATTTCAGTACAGCCGTTAAACCATGTTCTTCATCTTCAACTACTTCAACCAATGCACAGTTACCACCATGCCCTGCTAGACCAGGGTTAATTTCAGACTGAAGAATATAAGTAATACGCTCTTCAATCGATGCATCAGGACCGACGCGTGGTACTTTCGAGTTTGGTGCACGGAATGTCAACTGCCCACCAAAACGGTCTTTATTGTAATCAATCACCGCATCTAATAAATATGGAATAGACGGTGTGTCGATATACGCAGGAAAGTCTGGATAATCTTGACGGTAATCAGTTGGGATCACTTCTTCAGGCGCACTATATGCCATACAACATTCAGCACGTGGTGTACCCGGATTTTCAACAAATACACGTACAGCAATGCCCGGTGTATTTTGTTTTTCTAATAAATCACGTAAATACTCTTGTGCAGTCGGAGTAATCAATAAGTTTGGAATTTCCTCTGCAACTGCAGTGCTGCTGTTCTCAGTCGACATAACAATCATTTCCTCAAGCTGAAGTTGCTATTTTAACTGAAGATGCGGGGTAATTAAAAAAAATCAACCAAAATTGTCGGATTTATTGTGAAAGTTCATCTTTTCGCTCAATTTAATGGCATTATGACCACAAGATAGTTATATGCAGAACATCTCAGAAATGTTGGATTTACCTTTTAATCATACAGTTACGATCATTATTATTACAGTCATTATTTCTATGGTGGCATTTTCAAATCAGAACGTGATGAACCGTCTGATTTTCTGGCCTCCTGCGATGCAACGTGGACAATACGATCGTTTTATTACACATGGCTTTATTCATGCCGATGGTATGCATCTCCTGTTCAATATGTTCACCTTGTTTTTCTTTGGTAGCATTATTGAAAGTTTTTACCGTCAATACTTCTATGAGTTAGGTTTTGTTTTGTTTTATCTGGGTGGCTTAATTTTTGCCATTTTACCAAGTTATTTAAAACATAAGAATGATGTGCGCTGGGCAAGCCTTGGTGCTTCTGGTGCGGTCTCTGCGGTATTGTTCGCTTATGTGTTGTTTGAACCTTGGAAGCTAATTTTTGTGTTTTTTATTCCCGTACCTGCGATTATTTTTGCAGTGTTGTACGTGGCATATAGCATCTGGTCAGGTAAAAAAGGCAACTCCAACATCAATCATAGCGCCCATCTTTGGGGAGCTGCTTATGGGGTCATCATGACCTTAATTTTAGAGCCGCGTCTTATTCCACACTTTCTGAACAAATTAACCCAGTTACCTATTTAAAGCCGAACGCCTAGATTGCACATGGATTGCACATGGATTGCATCCATACGCATATAGGCTCAGTAACATTTTTCTAAGCAATGGGTGGTCCTGATTTTTACAATGAACATCAGGACAACTATAAACCAAGGAAATTGCGATAAAAATAATGTCTATATTGGCAACCTTGATGATCAGTCTCAGTTTTACAGCCTGTGCGGTACACACTCCTGAAGGGAGTATCATCGTCGATGATCGTTCTTATTATCCTCATGGCCAAAGCGATTTCTGCCCACTAGGACAGGCCAAAAAGGTCGCTGCTAAACTCAAAAGCCTTCTATTCAGAAGGCTTTTTTATTACATATATTTTTACATAAATTTGGCATGAAATGCCAAGCAGTAATTTGATTTGGCATAGATAATGTTTACAACTGTATATAAATAGCAAATGCCAGTGAGATTTCTTGCATGTCCAATCCCTTAGATGGTCTTCAATTTCCAATTTACTCGAAAACACAAAAAATTAGTACCTCACGTACAGGGAAAGAGATTATTGCAGAGGCCTTAGCCAATGTTGATCACCAAACCTCTGTGGCCGCACTTACAGAAAAGAACTGGCGTAAACAATATCCACGCTATTTTAAATCCTTAGTTGAATTTGGGATTCGTAATCAAATTGCACCGATTCAAATAGCACAAGATGGACTTAACAAAGCACATAATGTGTTTGAGTTTTATCGGAATGGGCAAAAACATCTACTCAAAGATGTGATGTCACTTAAAACCACACCGCTACACACCATCAAACTCAAAGGTGAAAGTGATGTTGCACCTGAGTGGTCAGTGCCTTATAAAGGCCAACAGCTCAGGGGTGATGCCTTACTCGCACAAATCCAAACGTGGTTAGATGCAGGTGTGATTGAACCCAGTCACGCTGAAGCATTGATTGCCTGTGTGGAACATCCTGAATGGTTTGATTTATCTGACCGCACTATGGTTTTGTTCGGTGCGGCATCTGAAGCGGGTCCACTCACATGGTTAGCCCAATGGAAAGCCAATATTGTGGCAGTTGATTTACCGAATAGCCGTGTATGGGGCAAAATTTTAGGCACCATTCAACACGGCAATGCCACGTTATATGCCCCATCGGTTGAAGCTTTGAGCGCGGAAACACCTGTGTCTGTGCTTAAAGAAAAACTTGGTGCGAACTTACTGACACAAGTGCCTGAAATTGCACAATGGTTGGTACAAAACCCACATCAGTTAGATTTGGCCGCGATTGCGTATTTGGATGGTGAAAAGCATGTCCGTGTTTCTGTTGCAATGGATGCGATTATGCAATATGTCAGTGCGCAAAAAGCAGATACCAGTTTGATGTATATGTGTACACCTACCGATGTCTATGCCGTACCTGAAGAAGTCATTAAAGCATCTGAGCAAAAGTTCAGTGGTCGTTCTAAAACTCAGCAGATGATCAGTAAAAGTATTTCAACCCTCAGTGGGCAACTGTTCTTTAAGAAAAACCTACATGACCTCGTCGAGTCGGATAATAACAAGTCTTACGGCATCACCGACTGTTTAGTGATTGAGCAAGGGCCGAACTATGCATTGGCTAAACGTATTCAACAGTGGCGTGCAACACTTGCTCGATCAGAAGGTCAGCGAGTCAGCATCAACATTGCACCATCAACCACCACGCATTCTGTCACCAAAAATCCACTGCTCAAAGCCGCATTTAATGGGGCGAGCTTGTTTGATGTTGAAGCCTTTAAGCCAGCAACCACCAATGCCATTATGGCGGCTTTATGGATCCATGATCTCCGTAATCCTGAGTCTGTAGCTAACCCAGAGGTCAAACTTGAACATCCTTTAGAACTGATGATGCACGGCGCCAATCACGGTGGCTTATGGCGTGTAGCTTATTTAGCACGTACTGCACTGCCCTTTGCAGCACTTTATGGCTTTGCCGCAGATAAACTACCTTTAGACAAAGTCTGGGCGAAGTTCAAAAAGTAAAATATGAACAGCATCGTTCATAAAATACAGAGCTAAAAAACGCTACCTTAGGTAGCGTTTTTTTATCATTGGTTTTTACGCATCAAATTAAACGAACTGTAGGAACAACCAGAACAAACCACCTGATAAACAGATCGTGGCTGGTAAGGTAAAGATCCAAGCCGAAAGAATGGTTCTCACTGTTGCAAAATTCAGACCTGACTTATTCGCCACCATGGTCCCTGCTACCGCAGAGTTCAATACGTGTGTGGTCGATACTGGCATACCAAAGCCATCCGCAGCTGCAATCGTAGTCATCGCCACCAATTCTGCTGACATGCCCTGACCATAAGTCATATGGTTTTTACCAATACGCTCACCTACAGTCACCACAATACGCTTCCAACCGACCATCGTACCTAGACCTAAAGCCAATGCCACAGCCACTTTCACCCATGTTGGGATGTACTGCAAGAATGAATCAAGGTTACTACGATATTCTTTTACTGTCTTTTTGCCCGCTTCCGACATCGCTGGCAATTGATCCGCTTTATCCAAACGTTTGAACGCTGTCGTGCTTAAGTACATGTCATTACGTAGTGCAGAAACTTCAGCTTCAGGAATATCTTTAAGATCTCCATAATGGCCAACACGCTCACCCAAATGATCTGTCAAACTGGCTAAAGCAGGTACGACTTCTGGGGTCATTTCTTTGGTTTGAATATATTGCGTGATCACCGTACGGGCTTTTTCATCTGCAATATCGTTATGATTCGGATAAATCACAGCCGCAGTTTGATCTGAAAGTTGAGCAAATGACTGAATGTGCTGTGAATCTAAATTCTTATTTAAAGAATAAGCCAAAGGCACAATACCAATCAAAATCAGCATGATTAGACCCATACCTTTTTGACCGTCATTTGAACCGTGCGCAAAACTTACACCTGTGCAAGTAAAAATCAAAATGGCACGAATCAGTGGAGGTGGTGGTTTGTTGCCTTCAGGTGGTTGGAACAGTTCCAGTTGTTTCTTAAAGATTTTTTTCACCAATAAGAACAACACTGCTGCAAAAGCAAAACCGATCATAGGTGAAAACAGTAAAGCTTTACCGACCTTAATCACCTGATCCATATCGACACCCGAAGCACCACTGCCTGAATGCATCAGGTAGTTCATGATGCCCACACCCAAGATTGAACCAATCAAAGTGTGTGAACTTGATGCTGGAATACCCAAGAACCATGTGCCCAAGTTCCACAAAATCGCAGCAATCAACATGGCAAACACCATGGCAAAACCTGCGCCTGAGCTGACATTCATAATCAACTCAACGGGCAGCAACGCAATAATACCGTAAGCCACTGCGCCACTTGCGACCATAACCCCAAGGAAGTTACAGAAACCAGCCCACATCACCGCAACAGGCGCAGACAGTGCATTGGTATAAATGACCGTTGCAACCGCATTGGCAGTGTCGTGGAAGCCATTTACAAACTCAAAACCCAAAGCAATGAACAACGCCGTCGCTAAAAGAATTAAAGAGTAAAGATTCAGTGCAGGAACATGCGATAAGTCAGCAGAAAGCTGAAAGCCAATATAAATTAGCGTTGAAATAATGACCGTTAAAAACACCGGCATAAAAAATTTCGGTGTAGGTACGTGCACATTCGTCGACTTGACCTGTGTCACGTGCACCTGATCTTGGACGGGAGGAATATTAGAATTCATGCAGACGGCTAAAGAGGATATCAATATCCCCTATTGTTCAATTTAATTGTGACAATTATATGACAAATGCGTGTCACATGAAGCCAATTTTTTCATAATTGGCTTATTTTAGATCAGCAGTAAATCGCTTATAAGCCTTGAACGCACTGTGCTGGCTCAAAATTTAACTTTTCGGTGCGGATTACGCTGAATTATTTTCTTACATTTGGCTGTGCTGTCTGTAACAATCTGCTCCAATCAATATTTTTCATCTCTATTTCTTCTGATCTATTAACATAGCGGGTCTATATTTCACTTTCGTGAAAACTAAAGCTAAATCAGCCTTTTTTATTTGCCATATAGCCAATACCACTTGAATTAGGCATCAATCGATCTGCTTTTCTGCTAAAATATTGCACGTTTTGAAAACCTGTTTGTGAGTTTTGAATGTCTACACTTGCCACCTTAAAAGCACTTCTTGCCGAGCGCATCCTTATTATCGATGGTGCGATGGGTACCATGATTCAGCGTCACAAGCTCGAAGAAGAAGATTATCGTGGCGAACGCTTTGTAGATTGGGCTTCTGACCTCAAAGGTAACAATGACCTATTGGTACTGACTCAGCCGCAAATTATTCAAGGCATTCATGAAGCTTACCTCGATGCAGGTGCAGACATTATTGAAACCAACAGCTTCAATGGCACACGTGTTTCAATGTCAGACTATCACATGGAAGACCTTGTTCCCGAGATTAACCGTGAAGCAGCTCGTCTAGCACGTGCGGCATGTGACAAATATTCAACCCCAGACAAACCTCGCTTTGTTGCTGGTGTACTTGGTCCGACTTCACGTACTTGTTCAATTTCACCCAATGTAAATGACCCTGCCTTCCGTAACATTACCTTTGATGAACTGAAAGAAAACTATATAGAAGCTACGCATGCCTTGATCGAGGGCGGTGCAGACATTCTCTTGATTGAAACCGTGTTCGATACCTTAAACTGTAAAGCCGCAATCTTTGCGGTGAAAGAAGTGTTCAAACAACTTGGTCGTGAACTTCCTCTCATGATCTCGGGCACCATTACCGATGCATCAGGTCGTACCTTAACAGGTCAAACTGCGGAAGCGTTCTGGAACTCGGTGCGTCATGGTGACTTACTCTCAATTGGTTTTAACTGTGCCTTGGGTGCAGATGCCATGCGCCCGCATGTAAAAACCATTGCTGATGTTGCAGATACCTTTGTTTCTGCCCATCCAAACGCAGGTTTACCAAATGCCTTTGGTGAATATGATGAAACCCCAGAGCAAACTGCAGCCTTCATTAAAGAATTTGCAGAAAGTGGTTTGATCAATATTACAGGTGGTTGCTGTGGCACAACGCCTGATCATATTCGTGCCATTTACAATGCTGTTAAAGACATTCAACCACGTCACATTCCAGAAACCAGACCTGCATGTCGTCTCAGTGGTTTAGAACCATTTAACATTACTGCAGATTCATTGTTTGTGAACGTCGGTGAACGGACCAACGTCACGGGTTCAAAAAAATTCCTACGCTTAATCCGTGAAGAAAAATTTGCTGAAGCCCTAGAGGTTGCCCAGCAACAGGTTGAAGCAGGCGCACAAATCATCGACATTAACATGGATGAAGGGATGCTCGATTCGCAAAATGCGATGGTGCATTTCCTGAATCTGGTTGCATCTGAGCCTGATATTTCTCGTGTGCCCATCATGATTGACTCATCAAAATGGGAAATCATTGAAGCTGGTTTGAAATGCGTACAAGGTAAGCCAGTCGTCAACTCGATTTCCTTAAAAGAAGGTTATGACGAGTTTGTCGAAAAAGCGCGTTTATGCCGTCAGTACGGTGCTGCGATCATTGTTATGGCCTTTGATGAAACAGGTCAGGCAGATACCGCAAAACGCAAGCGTGAAATCTGTAAACGTTCTTATGATGTTTTAGTCAATGATGTTGGCTTCCCTGCCGAAGATATTATTTTTGACCCGAACGTGTTTGCCGTGGCAACAGGGATCGAAGAACACAACAACTATGGCGTCGATTTTATTGAAGCTACAGGTTGGATCAAACAGAACTTACCGCATGCCATGATCTCAGGTGGTGTATCCAACGTATCGTTCTCATTCCGTGGTAATGAGCCTGTACGTGAAGCGATTCACTCTGTGTTCCTTTACTATGCCATTAAACAAGGCATGACTATGGGTATCGTAAACGCTGGTCAAATGGCGATTTATGATGATATTCCAAAAGAACTGAAAGATGCGGTTGAAGATGTTGTTCTGAATCAAAACCAAGGTGAATCAGGCCAAAACGCCACAGAAAAATTGCTTGAAGTGGCAGAAAAATTCCGTGGTCATAGTGGCGCGCAGCGCGAAGCTGAAAACCTAGAATGGCGTAATGAATCCGTTGAAAAGCGTCTTGAGTATGCACTGGTTAAAGGCATCACCACTTATATTGATGAAGATACTGAAGAAGCCCGTTTAAAAGCCAAACGTCCACTCGATGTGATTGAAGGCGCATTGATGGATGGCATGAACGTGGTCGGCGACCTGTTCGGTTCGGGCAAAATGTTCCTGCCGCAAGTGGTGAAATCTGCGCGTGTGATGAAGCAAGCCGTAGCGTGGTTAAACCCGTACATCGAAGCTGAAAAAACCGGTAGCCAGTCTAAAGGTAAAGTCCTGATGGCGACCGTAAAAGGCGATGTACACGATATTGGTAAAAACATCGTGGGCGTAGTCTTGGGCTGTAATGGTTATGACATTGTTGACCTTGGCGTGATGGTGCCTGCGGAAAAAATCCTACAAACTGCGATTGATGAGAAATGTGACATCATCGGTTTATCTGGTTTGATCACCCCATCTTTGGATGAAATGGTGTTTGTTGCCAAAGAAATGCAGCGTAAAGGTTTTACCATTCCTTTACTGATTGGTGGTGCAACCACATCGAAAGCCCATACCGCGGTTAAAATTGACCCACAATATTCAAATGATGCGGTAATTTATGTAGCAGATGCCTCTCGTGCAGTGGGTGTAGCGACTACCCTACTGTCTAAAGAAATGCGTGGTAACTTTATTGCAGAGCATCGTGCTGAATATGCCAAGATTCGTGAACGTTTAGCGAATAAACAGCCGAAAGCAGCGAAGCTCAGCTATGCCGAATCGATTGAAAATGGCTTTAAAGTGGATGCGAATTATGTACCGCCAATTCCAAATACGATGGGTACACATGTCCTCACCAACTACCCACTTGCAACATTGGTGGAATATTTTGACTGGACACCATTCTTTATTTCTTGGAGCTTGGCAGGTAAATTCCCGAAAATTCTAGAAGATGAAGTGGTGGGTGAAGCCGCGACTGATTTGTACAATCAAGCACAAATCATGTTGAAAGACATTATCGAGAATAATCGTTTCGATGCACGTGCTGTGTTTGGTTTATACCCTGCACAACGTACAGGTGCAGATACCGTCAGCGTATTTGATGAAGCAGGTCAAACTGTAACGCATACTTTTGAGCACCTACGTCAGCAGTCTGACAAAGTCACGGGTAAGCCGAATTTATCTTTAGCCGACTTTATTAGCACTTCTAAAGACAATACCGATTATCTTGGTGGTTTCACGGTATCGATCTTTGGTGCGGAGGAATTGGCGAATGAATATAAAGCCAAAGGTGATGATTACTCTGCAATCTTGATTCAGTCTTTAGCGGATCGTTTTGCCGAAGCATTTGCGGAGCATTTGCATGAGCGTATCCGTAAAGAGTTTTGGGGCTATAAAGCCGATGAGACTTTGGGCAATGAAGAATTGATCAAAGAGAAGTATGTTGGTATTCGTCCTGCGCCAGGTTACCCTGCTTGTCCAGAGCATTCTGAAAAAGCGGTGTTGTTTGACTGGTTAGGTTCTGAAGAAAAAATCGGTACGAAACTGACTGAACACTTTGCGATGATGCCACCTTCCTCTGTCAGTGGTTTCTATTATTCGCACCCTGAAAGTGAATACTTTAATGTGGGCAAGATTTCTCAGGATCAGCTTGAGGATTATGCAAAGCGTAAAGGTTGGACACTGGATGTAGCGAAGCGTTGGTTAGCACCGAATTTAGATGATTCGATTGCTTAAATCTTTGAGGTTATGTAATATTAAAGGTATATTCTCTTTAGCCTTTTTATAAAACGAACTATTTTGGGTAGTTTTATAAAAGTTTAGCGTTTCGCTAAACTAATGTTATTGTGAGAAATTTAGGCTTGCGTTAGATGAATTTCTGCGCACCTAAAGGAGCTTAGAAATTCATCTAACGCTATCCTGAGTAAAGAGATCTGAGAGGTGAGTTAAAGCTCACCTCTCTTTTATTAATAATAATTTTCTTATGTCATTCGAATATTTTATATTAAGTCAAATTGATACTTGGGGTGTTGATAGATTTAAAATCAGCATTGATAAGCCTATTATTTTTGTATGCGGTGGTCAGCTTGAATATGTAGATCAATACAAAAGTGAAAGCGATGATTTCCAAAAAAAATTTCAAAGCCTACGTAAATTTTTTTGCGATAATATTTTTCATGTTAAAAATTCAAAAAAAAACATAATTTGTGAAAATATTCATTTAGCTGAAGATTTTTATAATTATATTCAAGTTGGAAAATATACAAATTTATTAGATTTTGAAAATGATATCGCTCAAATTTCTAGTCACGTATTAATTTTCTTAGAAAGTGAGGGAGCACTCGTAGAATTAGGAATGTTCGTAAACAATGAGCACCTTAAGAATAAACTAATGGTAGTTGTTCCAGCCAAACATCGCCAAACCGAATCTTTCATTAATTATGGTCCTTTACAATATTTAAAATCCATCAATGAAGATTCTGTTTTAACTTTTGATTGGTGTAATACAATGAAGAACTACACATCAGATATAGTTCAAACTATTACTGAAGATTTGATTGAAATGCTACCTAGAAGTAAAACAGTTTTATTTAATAAGAATAACTCTTCTCATCATATTTTTCTTCTTTATGAGCTTATTAGAATTTTTTATCCAATTACAGTTAAAGAGTTAATGGAAGCACAAAAAATTATCTTAGATATTGATGATTTCTCAAAGAGTATATGTGAAAACTACACTTATTTACTTAGAAGTTTAGATTATATAGATTGCTATGATTATTCTTCCAAAACATATTTCTATCCTAAAAATCCAAATTTAATTAAAGTCTATTTGAAACGTAAAAATACTGAATCTCAACCTTTTGATTTTATGAAGTTAAGTTTAAGTAAAATTTCTCATTTTGAATCCGACAGAAAACGTAAACAAGTTTTTGAGAAAATCAAACAAATTATTGGGGGTGACAATCAATGATTGAGTTAAACCTACTTAAATTTTTAAATATTGAATTCCCTCTTGGTGAGGAAAATATTATATCGTTCGTAAATACAGCACCTCATAGATATAAAACTTACGAAATTTTAAAAAAAGATGGTAAAAACAAACGTAAAATTGCTCAGCCATCTAAGGAAGTCAAACTATTACAACGTTCAGCTTTAAAATTGCTTGAACCAATTTTACCAATCCATGATTTAGCTTTTGCATATACTAAAAACCGTAGCATCAAGAATAATGCTATGATTCATCAAAATTCTAAATTTATTCTCAAAACGGATTTATCAAATTTTTTCAACTCTATAACACCTAAAATATTGTTAGAGCAAATTCGAAAAACAAATATTTCTGTTTCAAGTAAAAATGAAGAGTTGGTTAGCAATCTATTTTTTTGGAAAGAAACAAGAAAAGATGGTCTCAAGTTAAGTATTGGTGCTCCATCTTCTCCCTTATTGTCAAACTTTATCATGTACAATTTTGACAATAAGATTGTTGAAGTGTGCAAGCAATATGACTGTGCATATTCAAGATATGCAGATGATATTACAATATCTTCCTCTAAGAACTTCTATGAACTAAATTTTCCTTTAATAATTAAAAAAATACTATTAGAAGAGTTTGGAGAAAGTATAAAATTAAACTCAAATAAAACTAAATATATTAGCAAGGCATATCACCGTAATGTAACAGGTATTACTATTACAAATGATGGTAGTATATCAATTGGTAGCAACAATAAACGTTTATTATCTTCAAAAATACACCATTTTAAAAACAACAAAATAAAAGATACTAATGAAATTTTCAAGCTAAAAGGTCAATTATCATTTGCTTTTCATATTAGACCTCAATTAAAGGAACAATTTGAAAAAAAATATGGTAAAGACACCATCTATAAAATACTTAAATATAAATAAGAGAGATTTTCAATCAACTCTCTTAATACTCTCTCCGTTAAAAAGTAAAGAGTAACGAGAATCCAATACCATCATTAAATCCCTCTTTCCTAAAGGTGAGAAGCTACATTTTGCAAGAAGAGACTCCAATTCCTGTTTCCAAACAAAAACCACTTGATACAGATTAAAATTTAGAATAAATCTTTTAAATGACAGCTTTTTCTTTCTGTAATATCACTAATCGAATCAACTAAAAGCATATTCTTATTTCCATCACCTCTATAAGCACCAATAACTTCAGCATATACAGGTTTTACCATATCCTTTTCCTTAGATAAAAAGTCTGATACTGCTTTTTCATCACTCCATTCAGCATCTTTTAGTTCATATATATTTCTACTAATATCACAACGAGTCAAAATCACTTTCTTGTTTTTAACTTCCAACGTCCCAATAAAAATATCCATCACCTCATTTGATTCAATAGACTCAGCAAAAGCAGTCAAAGGATTCAACAACATATACACAATTAAAGCTAATATGAGGTATATTTTTTTCATTGAAACGCTCCTAACGTGTGATGTGATAAAATACGAAGAAATATTCGACATCCGGTTTAATCAATTCTATTGGTTGAGTTTAGTATATTTATCAGCAGATAGCTGTTTTATATTTTTATTATAAGGCTTCATTAATTTCCACTTTTAAGTAGACATTCGCTCTACAAACAACACACCATCCAAATGATCGACTTCATGCTGAACGATACGGGCAGGAAAACCTTCAAAAGTTTTTTCGACAATTTCACCTTGTAAAGTGTAATAACGTACTTTTACTACTTGTGCACGTTCAACCACTCCACGTTGATCAGGAACACTCAAACAACCCTCTTCTCCCAAACAAGTTGCTTGGGAAAACTCCAAAATCTCAGGATTCACCATCACCACTGCATCCATCTCAGGTGCATCGGGATAGCGTAAATTTGGCCGTGAAGCCACAATAATAACCCGCTTTGAAATATAGACTTGTGGTGCAGCAATGCCCACACCGCTCCGCTCTAACATGGTCGCAATCATGGCCGAGGCCAACTGCATGAGCCAGTCGCTATTAAATTCTGCATCTGCGACGCGAGCAGCTTTGAGTCTTAAAATATCTTCACCACGTTGTGCAACAGGTAAAATGACACTCATACACAAATCCTAAATTTTTATACCTATTTATTCTTTTTATATCATAAGCTTTTTATCTCGCCTGCGTTATATATTTACGTTGACCGTCAAATCAACTATGTTGATTCATGTATAATTTTTAGTTCAGCCCCAGTAAAGAAAGATTGATTATTCATTCAAAAAAGACTTCTTTAAAATCAAATATAAACCTTTATTCAGCTTTGGAAATATACGCATGGATGCAACACCACGTTTGACCAGAGAAGACAAACGTACCCTTGGGCTGTCATCACTCGGTGGTGCACTTGAGTTCTATGACTTTGTTATTTATGTTTTTTACGCCAAAATTATTTCTGAGTTGTTCTTTCCCGCAGGGCTCAGCCCATTTTGGGCCATGCTGAATACTTACGGTATTTTTGCCGCAGGTTACTTCTTCCGTCCACTTGGCGGTGTAGTCATGGCGCACTTTGGCGACCTCATCGGGCGCAAGCGTCTCTTTAGTTTATCTATTTTGCTCATGGCTTTACCTACCCTCATGATCGGGGTTATGCCAACTTTTGAAACGATTGGTTATACTGCACCGCTGCTTTTGCTCCTTATGCGGGTGGTACAAGGCATTGCAATTGGTGGAGAAATTCCAGCGGCATGGACCTTTGTTTCTGAGCATGTTCCTGCTGAAAAAATTGGTTTTGCCAATGGCTTACTTACCGCAGGTTTGTCACTCGGCATCTTGCTCGGTGCTTTAATGTCACTGTTCATTTCTCTTCAGTTTAGTGAAACATCTGTACATGATTGGGCATGGCGCATTCCCTTTATTGTGGGTGGTATTTTTGGCTTAGTGGCCTTGTATTTACGCAGTTATTTGAAAGAAACACCTGTATTCAAAACCATGCAAACACGTAAAGAGCTGTCTAAAGAAATGCCGGTGAAACAAGTCTTAGCCCGTCATAAAACCGCCGTTGTGATTGGTATGCTCTTGACTTGGTTCTTAACTGCTTGTGTAGTGGTTCTGATTTTAGCCATGCCAAACTTACTGACGGGTGCCTTTGGTTTTGAACGTAGCGATGCTTTTCAAATGCAAAGTGCTGCGATCATCATGCAAATGTTGGGATGTATACTCGCTGGGACCTTAGCCGATCGTTTTGGTGCAGCCAAGGTCTTGATTTTTGGCTCGCTCGGTGTCGCCGCTATCGCAACCATTTTCTATCACAGTTTAGGTGCGGTCAGTCCAACTACGGTGTTTGCACTGTATATGCTTTTGGGATTCTTTTCAGGCACGGTAGGGCTTGTGTCCTATAGCATGGTCAAAATGTTCCCTGCTCCAATCCGCTTTTCGGGCATTTCGTTTTCCTACAATGTCGCCTATGCCATTGCAGGAGGCATCACACTGCCTTTGGTTCAATGGCTCAGTCTCTATAGCAACATTGGCGCGATGTATTATATTTGGCTGGTCTGTTTGGTTTGCTTCTTCACAGCTCTGGTTTATCGAACTCGGTTCGAGACGAAGCACTAAAATGATAAAACCCTTCAATCGAAGGGTTTCTTTTTATGCAAGCTACTTTGAAAACATGAGGTCAAAGCCTTTAGCTTAAAGTTTCTGCATGCAGATTTTGACGCAGTTCATCTTCCACAATATCCAGCTCGATTTGGCTAAACTTACGGATTTCACCTTCAGCATGTTTTTCTAACATACCGCCAATTAATGGCACTTTCACTTTTACCGTCCATTCCAGTTGAAAGTGAATCTGCTTATCATTACCCGATACACTACGTTGGCACACGGCTTCTAAAGGTAAGTTGGGGTCTAAACGGACTTCCGAGCTCAATACAACTAAATTGCTGACGTCGGTACGTTGTAAGCGAAAGGCATCTTTTAGAAATTTCTTCGCAATATCAGGAATATTGACATCCAAATTATACGCGCGCTTGAGGGTATAAATATCGCCGACTTTATTCGACTCCAAAATTTCCAACTTCTCACCGGGAATACGACGACAAACATTTTCATGTAAGCTAATATCGGCTGCGAGTCGACGGAAGTCATCCAATGAAACACCTTTGATGGTGGCATTGACTACAAACTGATGTGCCATAATATTAAATCCTTTATTTTTTGTTTTTGTAAACATCCATGCCCTGATCAGGACTGAAAACTGGATCTCGTCATCCTGTAGAAAGGTCAAATATAGACGATGTTCCAGCACCGACTATACCGTGATCTAGATTTCAATGTGCGCCATTCTGTATGACAATATCATCTGCAATATGAATAAAAACCACGCGCTCAAAACAGGCCAAGCGAATATCAAAATGCTCGGCCCCATCATCCAGTCCTGTAACCGCCCAACTTGCACTACTGCGTAAATCCCCCAGCCAAGTGGCCTGATAAAAATCAGCAACCGAAGCAAAGTCCAAATATTGCTGTGGACTTCCTTTTAACCGTTCAATGACCGACTCAAATTGAGCCAATTGTATTTGTTTAAAATCAATCAACACTACCCATCCTATACACTTTTCAGCTGTTGTTTATGACGTACCTGAGTCCATTGCCACCAGCCAAAAGCCGCCAAGCCAACAAAGCCTGCATATAAAGCCGCGGTTAGGAACAAATCTTTATAGATAAACATACCGACATAAACAATATCGACAAATACCCACAACACCCATGTCGCAATATGTTTACGACTGGTCCAATAGGTCGCCAATAGACTAAACGCTGCGAGCTGCGCATCCAATAGCGGTACATCAGCATCGGTCAAATACTTTAAGCTCAGACCAAATACTGCACCAGCCGCAGCGGCAAGCAACATTTGCAAAATCACTTGCCGAGCTGTAATCGGTTCAATTCGAATGTCATGATCTTGTTGTTTACCTTTAAACCAGTGATAAAAACCATAAAAGTTCACCACCACAAAGAAAAACTGCAAAATGGTTTCGCCATACAACTTATAGGTATAAAACAAATAGGCATATAACAAGAAAGCAGCGAAGTTAAACCACCAACACCACATATTGCGCTTAATGGTCAACGTCACCCCGATTAAGCTAATGATGACTGCAAATATTTCAAGGCTAGACATGGTTCAACTGGTATTCAAAGAAGTGCTGCTATTATGAAAAAAAACTCAATAAAGGCAAGACAATTCCACTCAATCTAAACGTCGATTTTTTTTCGGGGCATCAGATCAAACCGTCAAGTCACAGAATAGATACGCATAAGTTTTGACAGTTTTCGAACAATCGTTTAAAAACTTATAAAACGATGCAGGAATAATCAAAATGTCAGAACAACAAGGTCGTGTCAGTCGCGAAGTTCGCGGTTCATTATTTTTAATTGGTTTAGATCGCGCAGCCAAGCGCAATGCTTTCGATAGTCATATGATTCATGACTTATCACTGGCCCTTACCGAATATGAGGATGATCCTTCACTGCGCTGTGCTGTAATTTTTGCGCACGGAGAACATTTTACTGCTGGGCTTGATTTGGTTGAGTTGCAACCCAAACTCACTGCAGGCGTTTTCGACTTTCCCGCGACACAAATTAACCCTTGGGGCACCAGCTCCAGACCTCGTACCAAACCCGTGGTTGTGGCAGTCCAAGGCTTTTGCTTTACCGCGGGAATTGAACTGATGCTCAATGCCGATGTGGTTATTGCCGATGCCAATACACAATTTGCCCAAATGGAAGTACAGCGCGGCATTTTACCCTTTGGCGGTGCAACGGTTCGCTTTGTACAAGCGGCGGGTTGGAACAAGGCTATGCGCTATCTACTCACAGGTGACAGCTTCAATGCGCAAGTAGCTTTCGATCTCAATTTAATTACCGAAGTCGTAGAAGCATCCACGCCAAATGCTGCATTAGAACGAGCATTGGCCCTTGCAGAATCAATTGCACATGCTGCTCCACTCGCCGTTCAAGCCACGCTGGCTTCTGCGCAACAAGCCGTACAGCACGGCGCAGAATATGCCTTTGCACATTTACAAGAGCACCTCAGCCCACTACTCAAAACCCAAGATGTCCAAGAAGGTGTCATGGCAATGCTGCAACGCCGCCCTGCTCAGTTTAAAGGACAGTAAAGCCCAGAAATCTGGAATCGACTTTAGGATTTAACAAAAAAGAAGAAATGATAATGCAAGCCACCGCCCATTTAGTTTCGACCCAAATTGAGAAACAAACTGTAAAATTTTCAGCAACCGATGGTTATGTACTCGTTGGTACACGTTATTCCTCATCTGAGCCGATCAAAGCCAACATTATTGTTGCCAGTGCAACAGGTGTACCACAGCAGTTTTATCGCCGCTTTGCCGAGTATGCAGTAGCTCTAGGTTATCAAGTCCTAACTTTTGATTATCGTGGTGTGGGGCTTTCTGCACCGAAACAACTCAAAGGTTTCGGCATGTCCTATTTGGACTGGGGACAGCTAGACTTGTCGGCTGCTATTGACTCTATCCGCAAAGATGGCAAACCTATTTTTGTGGTTGGACACTCTTATGGAGGCCAAGCACTCGGTTTAACCCACAACCATGACCAAGTCACTGCGATGTATTGCTTTGGCACGGGTGCAGGCTGGCATGGCTATATGCCGTTTCGGGAGAAAATGAAAGTGCATGTGATGTGGAATATTATTTTCCCGCCGATGGTTGCACTAAAGGGCTATCTGCCTTGGAGCCTGCTGAAAATGGGCACCGATTTACCTGTAGATGTCTACACACAGTGGCGAAAATGGTGTAAAAATCCGACCTACTTTTTTGCAGATCCCGAGCAACAACACTTACTGGAACAATATGCACAGGTCAAAACTCCAATCTATGCTGTTTCAGCACTGGATGATGACTGGGCTTTACCGAACTCAAGGCATGCATTTATGCAGCATTATCGGCATGCGAACATGCATTACCTCAATATTGAAGCCAGTGACTATGGCTTAAAAGAAATTGGACACATGGGATATTTCCGCCAAGGGGCCGAAGCCATCTGGGAAGATATGCTGAACACTTTCAATGGCTATTTATCCTCACCAACCACTACGGAACGTTAAAGCTCTATGCGCCCACAAAAACTGAGTAAAGAACAAATCCAGTTGCACTGCATGCAAACCTTTAAAACCCATGGTTATGCAGGCACCAGTATGGATTTATTGGCAAAGTCTTGTGGGCTCAGTAAAGCAGCATTTTATTATTATTATCCCAATAAAGAAGCTTTGGTTTTAGATATTTTGCAAGTCAGCCAGCAATACTTAAACCATAAATTGTTCAGCATTTTGTGTGATACGCACTTAGAGTATTGCGTTCGCTTTGAACACTTGCACCAGCAAGCTGTCCGCTTTTTTAGTGCGGGTGTTCAAGGTTGCTTAGTCGGAATGCTGTCTTTGGAAATCCCGCATTTATCCGAACAAATTCATCTCAAAATTCAGTCGATTTTTCAAGATTGGGAGCTGGCGTTGTTACACTACTTTCAGCAAGTCATGCCTATTGCTCAAGCTGAGGTACTGGCCAAAATCAGTGTTGCCGATTATGAGGGGGCAATCTTAATGACACGCTTAAAACAGGATGACTTCTATCTAACTCATGTTGCAGAAAGAATTCTTAAGCAGTTATCCATAGCTGTGATGGACGCTGTGGAGGCTTAAGCAAGAGATCAATCCCGAGTACGATAGCTTTTTTTATGCTCGCATCCACTGCGGTCAATATGCGTATAAAACATGCCATAACGACTTACATAATATTCAAGCGACTGATCATAAAAGCTCCAAAAAATAGACCATTCATTTAAATCCATTTTGCGAATTTGCGTCTGGGTTTTCGCAGGCATTTTGACCAATAATGTGCTTTGCATTAACGTTGCATCTTCTTCGACCGTGAGCAATATCGCTTGATCTAAAAATAGAGTCGCCACGTCATCGAACAGCTCTTGTTCATAAGCATCAACTTCAATAACACGCTCAACCTGAGGTGCTCTATTGGTATGCGTTGCCATTTGCACAGATGCTGCTTCCGATTCAACCACTTTTTTTGTCGCTTCAGAAAGCGGTGCTTTTTTTGAATTTTGATTACAATAATAGATGCCGCAACCAAAGCAATGAGTATGCAAATCATCAGTAAAAATGTCGCCATGCCCTGCTCTCGTAACCAATATTCCCTTTTAAAATACAGCATTATCGCTCAAATAAACACCAAATTAATTAAAACAGACTACGTATGAACTCAAATGCTCAATTCGATGACTTGTAATTGGGTATTGATTCTCAGACCAATTCAAGTGATTCAACACATATTCGCACAAACGTGAAAGGCATCACGATATGTGATTTTTCACTCACAAAATCACTATAAAAAATAATTAACTTAGTGCGATTGAACAACAAAGTTACATCCGTACTAACAGTAATTCAATTTAATAAATACAGTCGCTAGCATGAAATAGCTGTTTCTATAGCTCTAAGAAGAAAAGATGATACGGGCAGCCCAACTTCAGGACATTCCTGAAATTTTAAATGTCGTGCACGACAGTATTCGATCATGTATCAAAGACCATCATCGCCATGAAAGTACGATTCAAATTTGGCTAGAAAATAAAACCCAATCCAACCTGATTATGTGGATGCACTATAACGACAGCTGGGTTTATGTACTCAATCAGCACGTAGTGGGTTTTATTATGGTCAGTGATCAAGGTCGTATTTTACTCAATTATATTTCATCCGCTGAACAACAGCGCGGTATTGGGAAAGCCTTATTAGAAACCGCTATTGAACATCTTAAACGTAAAAAAATTCACCAAATGAGTTTAGAAAGCACCCAAACAGCATGCTCTTTTTATCAAAAACATGGCTTTCAAATCCATGTCCAAGACATTCCAAATCCCAAAATGGTGACCATGGTTAAACTCTTATCCTAAGGTTTATTAACAGAAGTATGACTCAACTAAATTCACTCATTTTCATAGGATTCATTGGGCATTTTCATCTGATCACGGCCCGCTTCTTTGGCTTGATAAAGCTTTAAATCGGCCGCTTTCATAAGGTCATGAATATTGGCATAAATCGTTTCATGATCCATCCACGACACCCCCATACTCAAAGTTACATAATCTTTGCCATCTAGGCGGTTATGATGCTCAAAGCGCGCACTACGCACTGCATCTAAAACGGTTTGCATAATCTGACTAATAATCGCAATTGGGACATTATATAAAACAATGGCAAACTCTTCCCCACCATAGCGTGCTAAGTAGGCATTATGTGGCAGTACTGCACCAATCACTTTGACCAGATTTTGCAGAACTTCATCGCCCTTTAGGTGCCCATAGAAATCATTATAATTTTTGAAATAATCGACATCCATCATGGCAAAAACCAAAGTTGCATGACTATTTTGTTGTGTTTCAATAAAGCGCTGCTGAATTTCCTGATTCAATGCACGCCGATTATAGGCGCCTGTTAAGGCATCAATTTGAATTTGATATTCGAGTTTTTCATTTAAGTCATGTAATTGAGAGGTGCGCTGTTGCACTTTTTGCTCTAAAGAATCATTCAATTCAATTAAATTATTATTTAAACGTTCGGTATGGTAAGTCTGATAAGCATAGTTACGTGATTGTCGGAACATCACCAAAAGTGCATACAGACTGGTAGAGATAAAAGATAGATGAATAGAATCAATCACATGTAGCGTTAGTAAAAAGTCATGAATGACCGATATACACAGCAATACCACGGCGTATAAATTGATTTTCGAATATTTTTGTTTGGTCTTTAAAGTAAGGTAAAAACCATAGGCAAAATTAAGCAAAATAACAATACTGAAAAATGCGCTATAAAAAGCCAGCTGCTCAAAAACAACTTGCTCGGATAACAAGGTAATGACGATATTCAAGGTCAAAACCAAAATGGAAACGGTATAAATCCAACGCTGTAAATAGTACTGATTAAGCAAATACATATAGCTCAAAAAAAATATGACCGCTAAATAGATAAATAAATATTCTAAACGTATGCCCCACAACCAGTTGATATCTAGGAAGGTCGTATAAGCATATGGCGCAGTAAAAAGATTATGTAAGGCAAGAAATAAAATAAAAATACCAAAAACAAAAATACTTTTACTATTCCGTTCATCTGAACCACGGAACATCGAGAACATGGTGGTGAACATTCCTACACCAAACACCACGCCACAGATCATGGCGATACTCATCATCAGTTGCTGATAATGTCGATTAATCGTTTTAGCAATGCCAATATGCATGGGGCTTTCAAGGCCGCCGCGTAAATTGTTAAAGTTTGAGGCTTGTATACTTAAAGTAAAATAGGGGCTGTCAGGGACAAAATAAGCAATCCGCGGTGCATTTTCTGTTTGCTGTGCTCCCGCATTATCCGCGACATCCCCTAAACGAACTAAAAAATCGCCATTGAGATAAACCCGATAAGCACAATTTTGATTGGGGATATGAATGGCTAGCCTTCGGCCAATAAATTCATCCGGAATTTTGAAATGACCGACAAAAGTCCCATAACCCGTATTACTGCCTGTAAGTTCTTGAAATGAAATTGGCAATTCGGTAGTTTTAGAAGGGAGTTTACGATTAGGCTGAGAAATCAGCTCTTGGTCATAATAAGACCATGTACCTTTTAAATAACTGGTGGTTTGTTCGGTGAATTGAATGTCATTGACATTTTTTTGATGCAAATAATACTGCGTGGGCTCAGCTTCATATTGTGCCCACGTCGAAGGTATCAAACTTAAAACCAGCAAACAGCTGAGAATAAACCAGATAAACGGCTGTTTACTCAATGAGCTATACAAAAGCGACTCTTCCCTTAAATACGCTCTGCTAAGGATTAATCTACAAATGTTTTTCTTAAAAACCAAGTGTTTTTACAAATGAATCAAATACGTCCTTGTAATTGATTCATTATCACTAATTTTGATTAATCACGTGTTTTTACATCATATAATTCAATTTCAAAAATCAAATTTGAATTGGCAGGAATAATATTGCCCATTTTACGCTCACCATAAGCCAAATGTGATGGCACGATGAGTTTACGTTTACCACCCACTTTCATGCCCATAATCCCTTGGTCCCAACCTTTAATGACACGGCCTGTCCCAATCACAGTTTCAAAGTAGTTCCCGCGGTCTAAAGATGAGTCAAATTTGGTTCCATCTTCTAACCAACCCGTATAATGCGTGGTGATTAAAGCACCTTTAACCGCTTCTTTACCTTCACCGACAACCAAATCAATAATATCTAATTCTGCGCTCATGTTTTCGCCCCCAACCTGTTCAATCAATAAATCTAGTTAAACTGCATGCTTCTTGCAATTTCGTCCATTCAATAATGGCTTGTGCATGGTCACCAATTAAGGTCCACTCACCATCCATCACATTCAACTGAAGTTGCATGGTACGCTCACACAGGGCCTGAACTGCTTCAGTACTTGCAGTTGACAACTGCCAAATTTCAACATTGTTCAATGTCTTCAACTTACTGTTGCGCTTATACCATTCATCGACCGCTGTGCCATAAGTGACAATCGCCACTTGCTTACAACGTGCACTGGCTTTTTTCACTTTATCTTCGTCTGGGCTGCCCACTTCAATCCATTTCACCAACTGACCCGTGAGGTCCTTTTCCCACAGCGCAGGCTCATTGGTTTCAAATAAGTCTTTGGTAAACTCTAAAGCTTCATCCGCAAAACGTGCAAACGCTAACAAACGCACCATCAAACGCTCAATGGTTTCTGAAGGATGCAATGCCAAAGTCAGTTGATAGTCCCCATATTGGTGGACATCCATATTGGCAATATTCAAATCTGCCTTATAAATTGTAGCTTTAAGCGCCATACATACCATCCTCAAATTTGCCGACTAGCATATAAGATTTCGGCTTTTTTTGCTTAAAACAATTTAAGTCATTACTCAATGCGGCATGCAAAAAGTGCACTTTCAAACCTTATCCAATCTCTTTCATTTTGAACAATCAATTCAACTCGGTTATCAATCCCTTCTTCAACATCTTGATAGTTAAATTGTTCAGGATTGAAATTAAATGCCTTCCACCCCTGATTGGTATGGAAAATTCCTTTAATCCGTCGCCAATCTTGCTGTTCGCAAAGCAAATCGAGTAAATCGTAAAAGTCAAAAACCCAACGCTTCGGCATTTTCCAACCTGCAACACTATAACCTTGCGCCGTTTCTACATAGTGATACGGCAACTGTTTAATCTCGGGAAAATCTTGTTGAGTCGCTTTCAACTGTTGCTGAACGTTCAGTAAAGGCTGCTTGAATCGTTTTGTTCCGATGTACTCAAAATCGATTTGCGCAAGCTCAATCTTGCCCTGCTCTGCCATCAGCCACTGCTGAGCATAAGGCTGATATTCGGTTTGCAGTTTTTCAAGAGCATCTTGATCTGTTTTTTGCATATGAGCTAGATGCGAAACCACCACAATCTGCGCCGCTTTCAATTGATCCTGATAGAGATTTTGTGCTGTCCATGCATGATCATGTAAACGCGAACCATCCAGCACGGTGATCGGCGCACGCATGTGCAGGGTCGAGTGCCAATGTGGCTCGGTCAGTTGCTCCAATAACTGCGCTGGATGTCCCAAGCCTGTGGGTTCAATAAACAGCCGATCAGGCTTTTGTTCTGAAAGCAAACGAGACAGTGCAATTTGCATCGGTAGTTGGCTGCTACAACATAAACAACCACCGAGTAATTCTTTCACCGCATAGCCTTCCGTTTGTGGCATGAGCTGTTGATCTACGCCAATTTGCCCAAACTCATTCATCAGTACCGCCCAAACTTCATGTTCCGGTTTCTGAGCTAACAAATGCATGAGCAAAGTGGTTTTACCTGCACCAAGAAAGCCCGAAATAATATGCGTAGGAACCGCCTGCGGCATCGACATCAGTTTCAAAATTTTATACCTAGCATGGAATATGACAAAAACAGCACAATAAAATAGACATCCATCTTAATTTAAATAGCCAACTTTATCATCTCAAACCCATGGCATCGAACAATCAGCATTCAATTGGCTGACATTTCATTCATCTATACCCCTATTGGACAAACTTACTTACATTTTACTCAGAACCAAAATTAAGCTTCTGCACTTAATTCGCATGCTTTGTACAGTTTATGTGAGTTTTCAAACATCCATATTGATCATTAATTCCTCACTCCCTCTCAATCTATTCACAAAAAACTTCTACTTGTTACTTAAAGCTCACTATTTTTTCATCATCTGTAGTTTTAGGTAATGTGTACTTTTCACATTGTTGCTTCGATTGAACCGCAGATATTCAGGCGATAGCATGAAGCTCAGTTCAAATTGATGTGATGATCAGTCTGAACTATTTTTATCTATAAAATATAAGGATGCCAAAACCATGAAACTTTCACACTTAATTATTGCAACATCTTTAACAGCTGCGAGCTTTGCAACTTTTGCTGCACCTCAACAAGCACCAGCTCAAGAAGACAAAGTTGTGGTATCAACCCAAGAAAAAGCTGAAACTACAGACTTAAGTGCAAATGCACCTGCTTCGGAAGCATCAGCAGAACAACCGAATCAAGAAAAAGCCGCTAAATAATTGAAATATTGAGAGATCCAGTGGCTTTACTCTCCTGCTGGATCGCAACAACTTTTTAGCGTCACTTGAAACCAAGATATATCCTGTCTTGGTTTCTTTTTATTTATGCGCATGGACTATAGAAGTTCGAGATCAACAGGTGCAAAAAGCCAAATTTGCGTAGTTTTCCCATATAAGCTTCTATTCAAAACATCAACGTCAGACATAAAAAAAGATCCCCTATACAGGAGATCGTTTTTTAAAACTTAACTATGCGATGCTTTTTTATAAATACTGCACGAAGGATGGTGGTTTTCTTGTAAGCGCGCGACTTTACGTTGTTCTGCCGCTTCAAAACGACAACGCTTCCAGTCATTGTCCAAATTCAATGCAGGAATTTGTTTTGGCTTACCATTTTCATCTACCGCAACCATGGTGAAGTAACAGCTATTGGTATGGCGTATTGTACGCTTTTGAATATTTTGTGCTTCAACACGAATACCAATTTCCATTGAAGTACGACCGACATGGTTCACACTTGCCAAGAAAGTCACTAACTCGCCGACATGAATCGGCTCTTTAAAATTAACTTTATCAACCGATAAGGTCACCACATAACTTCCTGAAAAACGACTTGCACACGCATATGCCACTTGGTCTAACAGTTTCAAAATGGTGCCACCATGCACATTTCCTGAAAAATTCGCCATATCAGGTGTCATTAAGACCGACATAGTGAGTTCAGACTGGTCATCCGCAGCCGCAGCAATTTGATCTAATGGGGACATCGCGTTCTCTAATTGGTAAGATAATAGGATATGTGACATTTATTATATCGGTTTTGAACGCTAAATTTGGTAACAAAACCATCATTATTATTTATAGTGATTTGACTATCATTCAAAAAAATATATATAAAGAAGACTAAGCTTTTGAATCTATAGGCCTTCTTTAAATTTTAATTTATTCAAAAACATTGTCGCTGTGATATTTTCACAGCATATAAATGGCTTTTAGCCTGATTGGCTGTATTTCGAGTTATAGAAACACATACTAGTCCAGTCCATTCAGGCTTTTATTTTGAAATCACGCGTGATCAATGCGTTCGTGCTTGAATACTTTGAATATTCAATTTCTGCTTATAATTTTTCTGCGCAAAAACTTTTTGAATCTGTCCTAACTGCGCAACGGTTGCATCGACCCCAGCTTGCATGGTCAACTCACGTCCACTCATATCAAAAATATGTACTTTCTCACGTAAGTCTGGCTGAATCACAATATCAGCATTTTTCAGCTCAATTTGTGCAAGGTTCTTTTGCATAATATTGATATTTTGGTTAAACAGCCCCCAAACATTTGAGGTTTCGGTATACATTGGCTGCGCCAGAATATCGACCGCGATAATAATATCCGCCCCTAACTTACGTGCCACATCAACAGGCACGGGACTGACTAAACCGCCATCCACATATTCATCAGCACCAATTTTAGTGGGAATAAACATACTCGGGATCGACACCGATGCTCGAACTGCTTGACCAGTATTGCCATAGTTAAAGACGACTTTTTTGCCTTCTTTTAACTGCGTGGCCACCACATACATCGGGATAGGTAAGCGTTGAAGTGGAATGTCGTTCACTTGCTCATTGACATAGTCTTCAACTTTTTGACCATCAAAGAAACCTTTCATGTCCAAACGAATATCGCGCACATCATTGGCTTTCATATTCAGCGCAATCTCACGAATTTGATTGGCATTTTTACCACTTGCATACAGTGATCCGACGATACTGCCAGCACTGGTTCCCACGATAAAGTCGGGACGAATCCCCGACTGCTCTAAGACTTGAATTGCGCCAATATGTGCATAACCACGTGCACCACCACTCCCCAACACCAAGGCAATAATTGGACGGTTCTGTTCTTTTTTGAGCTGTTTAAAATTGATCTGGTTGAGTCGCTCTTGGGCTTCACCTGACTCAGTTTCGGCTGAAAAAGCCTGATTTGGCGTTTCTTGAGCCACTTTGGGCATGCTTTGACAGCCTGCTAAAGCGAGCAATGTAAACGACATAAGGCTAAGTTTAATGTTTAACATGATTCACCGAGGTTGAGATAGCGCGAAGTTTTCCAGCAGCATAGTGTATGAAAATCAGCAGTCCAAGTACTGTTGTTTTTCGTAAAAGCGTCATATTTCTCTATTATAATCTGTTTCAATTTTTCAGCATAATTCAACATGCACACTCAGCAGCTCATTCGCATCTTTCTGCATTTTTTAAAATTGGGCTGCTTGTCTTTTGGTGGCCCTGCTGCTCATTTGGTGTTTTTTCACCGACATTTTGTACAACAACTTCGGTGGTTGAGTGATGCTGAATATGCCCAGTTGGTTGCTCTCGCACAATTGCTCCCAGGACCGACCAGCAGCCAAGTGGGTATTGCCATTGGTTATCAACTGCAAGGCTACCGCGGTGCGTGCGCGGCGTGGCTCGGCTTTACCTTACCGTCTATGCTTCTCATGGCAGGTCTTGCTATGTTGGGTCAGCAGTACTTCAATCAACTCAGTTTGATGACACTACATAGCATTCAGTTGATCGTTTTTGCTGTAGTTGTCTGGGCCTTTTGGCAAATGTTGACAAGTTTCTGCAAAACTATTTGGCAATATGTGCTGATGTTACTTAGCACCTTGTTTCTTTACTTTGTACCATGGTCGTTCAGCCAAGTTATCATCATCTTAGTTGCAGCTCTGGTCGGTATTTATTTTGCAGCAGATTCGACATCAAAGCTCCAAGACAGCGGCTTAAAAGCAAAAGTCCATGCAAAGCAGGCTTATCTTTGGCTGATTGCCTTTGTTTTGCCTTTTGTAGTTTTTATATTGTGGCATTCATCTTCTTCACTCTTCTCACAGAGCCTGTTTAGTTTTTATCAAGCTGCATCTTTGGTTTTTGGCGGCGGGCATATTATTTTGCCACTTTTACATCAGGACTTCGTCGTCAGCCATATTTTATCTGCCGAACAATTTGACTTAGGTTATGCGCTGGCTCAACTCATGCCCGGCCCCTTATTTAGTTTCGCCAGTTACTTAGGTGCTTTACTGCCTTTAACGCCCTTTGTTTGGCTGAATGCGATTCTAGCCACTTTAGCAATCTTTCTGCCCTCATTCTTTTTAATCTTTGCAACCTTGCCCTATTGGTCTTGGCTTATGCAGCAAGCTGCGATACGAAAAGCAGTGATTGGGATCAATGCTGCAGTGGTAAGTTTACTGCTGTGTTTAGTGATACAAATGGGACAAAGTTATTTCAAGCATTGGACTGACTTAGTTTTTGTAATCGCTGTTATTTTAATGCTTCGAACCAAACTCCCGATTTGGCTAAGCCTGATTTTAAGTTTTGCACTCTATCAGCTGTTCTTTTACTTTAGCGGCTAAATAGCCATAAAAAAGCCCCTATCAATGTAGAGGCTTTTTTATGTACTAAATAATTACCAAATATCTGATTTCACTTTGTCTTTAAATTTAGGATGATTATCCAATTTAAACACAGGCTCTTTCACACCTTGTTTCAGCTGTGCCAAATAGTCTTTTAACAGCATCAATAAGAATGGTGTTAAAAGCAAAATAGCAAACAAGTTAATGGTGGCCATGATACCCATGAACAAATCCGCAGTGTTCCAAATGAGAGGCACGCTCATCACTGAACCGAGATATACCATAATCAAAACAAAGATACGGAAGACGAACATCACCTTGGCATTGTTATTGATAAATTGCACATTCCCTTCAGCATAAGCATAGTTACCAATGACTGATGAAAAGGCAAACATGAACAAAATCGTTGCAAGGAAGTCATCACCCCAAGAACCAATTTGGCTCTCTAAAGCCATTTGGGTGAGCGCTACGCCTTCAAAGCCCGCATCATGATAAAGTCCTGAGGCCAAAATAATAATCGCTGTACATGAACACACCACGAAGGTATCCACAAATACACCAAGCATTTGTACCAAACCTTGGTTTACAGGGTGCTTTACATCCGATGCAGCTGCCGCATTCGGTGCTGAACCCATACCTGCTTCATTAGAGAATAAACCACGTTTAATCCCCATCATCATTGCCATAGAAACCATTGCACCGAAGAAACCACCAGCAGCGGCTTCAAACTCAAAAGCTTTAGAGAAAATGAGCTGGAAGATATCGGGTAAAATAGCGTAATTAATTACGGCGATATATAAAGCAACAGCCAAATACAACAAAGCCATCAATGGCACAAAACTTTCTGCCACTTTGGCAATACGTTTAATCCCACCAAAGATAATCATTGCGGTCAGCAAGACTAGACCTAGTCCAACCCAAGACACCACAATATGAATGCCACCGAGCTCAAATGCCAAATTAGCTTTATCCCATCCCCATGCATGTGCTGTTGCACCTGTAATTGCATTGGCTTGTACTGCGTTAAACACAAAACCATAGGTTGAAATAAGCGCAACAGCAAAGACTACACCCAACCATTTTTGTTTCAGGCCTTGGGTAATATAGTAGGCAGGTCCACCACGGAACTGTTTATTTTCTTGGTCGCGCACCTTAAATAACTGCGCTAGAGATGACTCAACAAAAGCCGAACTCATGCCTAAAAATGCAGTGACCCACATCCAAAATACTGCACCCGGTCCACCAATCGCAATTGCGATCGCAACGCCCGCAACATTACCTACACCTACACGACTAGCAAGCCCAGTGACAAAAGCCTGAAAAGGTGTAATGCCATGATCATCATCACATTCCTTACGGCTTGATTTCATGACCTTAATGCTGTGCAAAAATAAGCGAACCTGTACTGCACCCGTAATTAGCGTGTAAAACAAACCGACCGCAACGAGGAAAATCACCAAAAAGTCCCACAGAGGTCCATTCAGGGTATTCACCCACCCGAGTAATGTTTCATTTAATTGATCATTCATCTCGATATCCTAATTATTGCGAGAGACCTGAAAGCAAAAAAGCCCTAGTTTCCTAGGGCAAATTGCATTTTCAATTAGTTAAAATATTGCAAAATAGACTGAATGACAGCCACGTTAATCAAGTCTACAAAGAATGCGCCGCATAAAGGCACAATCAAGAATGCCTTGTGCGAAGGACCATACATGTTGGTAATCGCCTGCATGTTTGCAACCGCAGTCGGGGTTGCACCCATACCAAATCCACAGTGACCCGCAGATAACACCGCAGCATCGTAGTTTTTACCCATCACACGGAATGTTACAAATGCAGCATACAAGCCCATCGTAATCATTTGTGCACCTAAAATCACCACAAGCGGACCAGCAAGGTCAGCCAATTGCCATAATTTCAATGAAAGCAAAGCCATCGCAAGGTACAACGACAGTGATGCATTACCAAATACATCAATCGCACGGTCAAAGATTTGAACTTTGAAAATACCTTCCAACACATTACGTAAAATCACACCACCTGCAAGCGCCCAAACAAAAGTCGGTAACTCAAGCATTGTGCCTTTCATATGGCCGGTCATAAAGTCAGCAAAAGCCAAACAGCCTGCAAACAAACCTAATGTCGTAATCGCATTATCCGCAGTGATTAAACGCACACGATGTGGATATTCAAACGGTACATATTCTGTTGAATTAATATCAGTCAGTGGCGTGTTATCACTCTTTTCAATTTGTTCATTGCTGCGAGGCGTTGCCAATTGATAGCGGTTAATAAGTAACTTCGCTAAAGGACCACCAATCAAACCACCAATAATCAAACCAAATGTCGCACTCGCCATACCCAAAGCTAATGCACCTTGGATACCATGCTTAACTTCTAAAATTTCACCCCAAGCACCCGCAGTACCATGACCACCAGTTAAGGTAATTGAACCTGCAATCAAACCAATAAGTGGGTCAATACCCAATAAAGTTGCAAGGCTAATGCCGACAAAGTTTTGCACCACAATAAATGATGCGACAGCCATCAAGAAAATAACCAGACCGATCCCGCCCTCACGCAATTTGGCAAAGTTTGCACTTAAACCAATTGAGGAAAAGAAAATCAGCATAAAGCTTGTTTGCAATTCGCTACTGGTCGTGATGCTATAGCCCCAAAGACTATGCACAACCAAGGAGATAATCGCTGCAACTAAACCACCTGCGACAGGCTCAGGAATGTTGTAGCGTTTCAAGAAACCAATTTTATTTACCAAGAAGCGGCCAAGTAACAAAACGATGACGGCTGCAATCAAGGTATAAAAAGCGTTAAAAGTAAATTCCATGACAATTGTCCATAAAGCGGATGCTTAGATTTTGTTATCTGGCTAATAAGCCACCGAATCCATTGATACTTCAAGAGATATTTCGTAAATCTGAGACAAACTCAGTCTTGCGTATGGAAATTCAGGCAATGGGTAAATTGGTAACAAACTAAGCGATCTGATGCATAACATGTTCAGTTCTACACGATGAGTAAACTGAAATAACGTAATGCCCAATAATGTTTGGACACAGATACGGTTTTTGAAAAAAATCACAAAACCGCCCCATATTGCTTTAAAAACAAGCAATAAATGCACAACATGGGCGAAAGACGGACATTATGCAGATTTTTTATAGATAATCTTTATTTTTTTACAATAGTTTCCAACTATTTCACTTATTTTTTTCTGACCCAATACTTAAGTCTATATTCAAAATGTATTTAGTGTGTATAAATTTCTCGACTCAAACAAAACAGGAGCCTAAAGCTCCTGTTTTTTAAACTACAACTATTTCATCACATGATTAGAAGCTGTATTTCGCCATTAAGCCAACACGGTTGTCTTTGTAGCTATCGCCAGCAAAGGTATCACGTTTACCATTGATATATTCAACACCTAAGTCCAACGGCTTAACTGGTGAATAGATGAAGTTAATCCATGCTTGGTAAACTTCTTCATTTGCAGCATCATTTATACGCGCGTAATCAGTACCATCATCTGCAAAGAGTGCGCCATAGGCTAAAGTCGAACGTAATTTCTCGTTGAATTTATACGTACCACCGACTTGTACACCAAACGCTTCATTTTGCTCGATATTGCCATTTACTGGATTTACATAAAATGCTGTATTGCTTCCGTATAAATAGTTGCTATTGCCCTGTACATAAGACACATCAGCACTTAGTTTTAGTGGGTCCATTACTTGATAGTTTACACCAGCAGCTAAGCCCCAAGCTGTATCAGAGTCATCAGCCGATTTATAATTTTCAACTAAAGCACGAGCAGATACAGAGCCTTTGCCATCAGCAAAACCTTGCGTTAATTTCGCAGTTAGGTTCGGTACGCTATATTTAATACCACCAGTACCACTACCATTTCCTTCTTCCGCAGCAATGAATAGTTTCGTTGCAGGTGCTAAATTAAAGCCATAACGTACTTGTGGAATACGTACTGTACCGCCACCCACGTTGGTGGCGAAGTCAATCATTTCTGGTGCATGGTTAGACAGGAAGTTAGATGTGGTTTGACCAAATAACCAGTTGTTATAGGTTAAATATGCATGACGGATACGAAGATTTTCACTTTTATCATTATCGCTACTTGCAAAGTCAACTTCTACTTTACCGCCAAGTTTGTTGTCGCCACCAACATTGGTATTGAAATCTAAACCTAAGCGTGTAGTTTTCGCTGTTGCACGAAGTTTGTCTTTTACATCTTCTTTAGAGCTTGAAACTTTGTTGAAGTCGTCGTCCGCACCTTCAATAATGTAGTTTGCATCGCCACGAACAAAACCATATAGGTTAATGTCTGCGCCAGACTTAGATTTAAACGAAGACAGTGGAGATTCAGCTTTTACAGGAGCTGGCTGTGCTTTCACTTGTTGAATCTGAACAGCTTGTTGTTGTTGAACTTGTTGCTGTTGTTGCATTAAAGCTTTTAATTCAGCAACTTCGGCACGTAACTGAGCGAGTTCTTGTTGTTCTTTAGTTGCAGCATGAGTTGTTGTCATCATCAGAGCAGCCACACTAAGTGCTAGGCTTTGAGCGATAAATGGCTTTTTATTGAGGGCTAAACGCATACACAAACTTCCTTTATTACATTGTTAGTGGTGAATCAAAAATTCCATTTCAGTAAAATTTTTTGCACAAAAGACCACTCCGTTTTGGTCTTTTCATATGCAAAGTAATCTTATAAAGATGAAAAATCGCACATTTCGATGTTTTAAGATATGACCTTTTATTACTCTTGCCACTAAAGTCTAATGCCATCAATTTTGAACTATAATTGATGTTATTCGCGATTGGCTTTGAAGCATCAAATTACAATTTAGACAAACTTTTGCAATAATTAAGTAACAATTCTTCATATTTTCTTAAATATAGACTGAGTTTTATTTGATATCTATACTTTTTTCTTATAACTAAAGTCTTAGTCTAATCGATAACCACCTATGCTCAGTGATGGGTCAAAATCACACCTTTGCACCAAAAAACCCCAACTATTCAGACGATTATTGCGCATGATAAATAAAATATCCGCAAGCACGAATACACGGTTATGGCAAATAGATGTGCTCATAGGAAAACTCCTAACAAAATGTTTGAGCAAACTCGTCAAACTCAATTTAGACCGTCTGAACATCCTGAAAAAACATCTAATAATAAGAAACTTTTGCATATTATCCAGAAAAATGGATTTCGCCTTTTATTGAACACCGCAGTGAAAATGGTTGGGGCTTGTATGGCTTGCTTAAAATTCAAAAAGGTGAAAAATAGAAAATGGCACAGCAGCAACTGCGGAATGATCAATTTTTTGATGCACCTGTCGAACTATTCTTCACCGTCAATCTAGCCATGGGCATCAGCACAAAAATGGATAGTGCCATGATGATACAAAAGACCATGATTACAGCCAAAGCACGAGACATATACGCTTGCCCACAAGCCGTATGGAATCATTTTCATGTGATCGTGTTGAACAGGATGAAGAATTGGTTGCAGCATGACGATGGGTTATGCGGATCCTGGGCAGATCGTCAATCGCTTTATAACACCACTCGTGCCAGTTGAAGATTTTGCAGTAATCTTAAACAATCAGTGCGATTTAACGTATTCATTTAAATAACGAAAGAGACTAAAATAAGTCTCTTTTTTTTATATAGTCACAACTTCAATTTTTAGACTTTTCGTGCTCAAGCTTAAACACATAATACAAAGCCAAAGCCACAAAAATAGCCATCACAATGGCCATATTCAAAAGTGCTGACCAGAGTAGAAAATTAAGAATCACACCACAAAGTAGACCACAACCAAATTGCATGCTGCCCATAATCGCACTAGCCGTTCCTGCCCGTGCACCCTGCTCAGACATTGCAATCGCCATGGCATTTGGCCCTGTAAAGCCGATTGCTGCGACAGCGAGAAACATCCCTGCGCAAACGATATATAAGGGCGCATGCGTCATGCTACCCGCTACCAACAGCAGCCCCACACCAGCCAACTGCAAAAAACTGCCTAATTTTAAGCGCTGAAAAACACTTAACCTTTGTACCAGACGTTTATTTAAAGTCGAGAACAGCATAATCCCAACTGCATTGGCACCAAAGGCATAGGCAAAAACTTGCTGATTTAAGCCATAACCATCCATCAGAATGGCAGCAGAAGCACTGATATAACAAAAGAGTACAGCCCCAGCAAAGCATCCAACAAACATCGGGCGTCTAAAGCTCGAATCTTGCAGAATCGCCCCGTAGAGATTTAAAACTTGATTAAAGTTAAGCTTTAAACGACGCTTCGGATCTAAAGTTTCTTCAAAGAAAAAATGTACACAGCACAGGCTTCCCAAACCAACGACCATCAAAAAGCCGAAAATACTATGCCAACTACTGAAACTCAGTACCAGCGCACCTAAACTCGGTGCAATAATCGGCGCGATGGTGGTCACGATCATCATACTGGCAAATGCTTGGGCGGAGGCTTGCATATCTAAACGGTCGCGAATCGCAGCTCGAGCAATCACCACGCCCACACAACCGCCTAAGGCTTGCAAAACTCGAGCGGCAATGAGACTCCACTCACTGTTTGCAAACACACACAGTAAACTGGCAATAATGTAGAGACTCAGTCCAAAATACAGCGGTTTTTTCCGCCCAATACGGTCACTTACTGGCCCAGTTGTCCAATCGCCAAGCCTAAGAAGTACGCAGGTAAGCTGTTGGCCACCATTTGTGTGCTTACCCCGAAATCATCTGCCATTTGTGGCAAAGCGGGTAAATACATATCAATAGACAGTGGACCAAGCGCAGTCAGTGAGGCAAGTAAGAGAATCCAAGCGTTGGAATAGACCGCTTTTTCCTGTGTAGTCGACATAGGATTAATTTATGTTTTGGAAGGAGAGTTTGCAGACAAGTTTACACGCTCCATAGTATGATTTATAGCAGAGCAGGTGAAATTTCACATATTCTCATATTTGAAAATTGTCCAACCCTAAGCGACAAACAAAGGTGCCCTTTGAAAGCATGGCTGACGAGTCTAAAACAGGCTACTTATAATACAACCTTCATGTATAACCTCCGCATGGTCATTACTTTTGCAGGGACGGCTTTTGTTCCATATTTTATGGGTTTTCAACTGGCAACTATTCCGCTGACACTCGGTGCAGTTGCTGCGGGTTTAAGTGATATTGATGACCGCTTTTCCGTGCGAATCATGAATTTAATTTTTACCTATATTGGCTTTTTCATTACCGCAACGTCGATATACTTTTTATTTCCACACCCAATTTTATTCGCACTGGGGCTAATCGTTTCGTGTATTGGTCTGATTTTACTGGGCTCACTGGGACGTCGTTATGCCATCATTTCCTACGGTTGCTTAGTGGTTTCCGTTTACTCCATGCTTGGCGTCGGGCTTTTTGACAACTGGTATACACAACCGTCTCTGCTGGTGATTGGAGCAATTTGGTATAGTATTATTTCAACCATCAGTTTTCTGCTCTTTCCCGTGCGTCAGGTGCAGGACAATCTATCGAAGTGTTATTCCTCACTCGCCGATTTTCTGTTTGCCAAATCCAACCTGTTTGATGTCGATATGACAGCTAACAGCTATCAACAGAGTATGATTGAACTGTCGTTGGAAAATGGTAAATTAATTGCAATTTTCAACGACATGAAAACCGCCCTACTCACCCGTTTAAAAGGTGACCGTGGACAACGAGATACCCGTCGCAGTCTGCAATATTATTTTGTGGCACAAGATATTCATGAACGTGCAGATTCAGCACATATTGACTATCAAAAACTGGCGAAAATTTTTCAACACAGCGATATTTTATTCCGCTTTCAACGAATCTTATCTATACAAGCTAAAGCCTGTAAGGACTTAAGCAGCAGCATTTTAAACCGTCAAACCTATACCCACAATAAACGCTTTAAACATGCTTTTGAAAACCTCCGTTTATCATTAGAAAAGCTCAGAGACGAACAACAATATGACCAAATTTGGGTCAATGCTCTGTTTTCACTGTATCAAAACTTAAAGTCGATTGATGCACAGCTACGTAACTTAGAGACTGAACGCAATATTAAACTCGATAAAGCTAAGCATATCGAAAGCCAGCTCAAAGATGATGACCTGAAAGGCTGGGATGACATTAAAGTTCGGATTAAACAACATCTCACCCCCGAGTCGGTTTTATTTAGACACGCGATTCGTCTGTCTATCGTACTATTAGTTGGATATATCTTTGTCCAAGTCACCAACATTGAATATGGGTACTGGATTCTACTGACAGCACTATTTGTCAGTCAGCCCAATTTCAACGCAACCAAACGTCGTTTACGTTTACGTATCGTAGGGACGTTGGTCGGAATCATTTTAGGGTATGCCGTATTGTACTTTGTACCTTCGATTGAAGGACAACTTCTCGTATTGGTTATCAGCGGGGTACTTTTCTTTGAGCTTCGCAGTAAACAATACGCTCAAGCCACCGCTTTCATTACTATCTTGGCGCTGATTAATTTCAACTTAGATGGTATGGGATATGAAGCTGCCCTTCCGCGCATGATGGATACCTTAATTGGCTGTGGTCTGGCATGGTTAGGCGTGAGTTTCATTTTCCCTGACTGGAAGTTCCGTCGCCTCCCCCGCACAATTTATCGTTCGCTTTCCGCACAATGTGATTATTTGGCTGAGGTGATTGAGCAGTATAAGTCTGGACGCAACAATGGCCTGAATTATCGCGTGGTCCGTCGTGCGGCACACAATACCGATGCCGAAGTTGCTTCACTCATTTCCACTTTAGCCACCGAGCCCGATTTTGACCCAATGCAAAAGAGCTTGGCGTTTGAGTTCTTGTGTCTCAATCATACTTTTATTAGCTATATTGCAGCTTTGGGGGCTCATCGCGAAAAAATTGACGACCCAGAAATTTTAGAATTGATGGATCGCGCTTTTGACAATATCCAAGGTGCGCTACTGCGGGATGAAATGCCTGATTTAACTGCGCAAAATATGCTACAGACCATACGTCAGCGTTTAAGCCAAAATAATGAGGAAGATCAGAAGGCATTGATTATTTTACAACAGCTTTCCTTGATGTTTAGCATCTTGAATCAGTTCAGTCGTTTGAAGCAAAGTTTAAGCCACGAACGGGATCATGAGGCCACAGAACTGGCTTCATTATAATTTGGGTGATTTTGGAACAATATACTCACTGAAATGCTCTAAATGATGCTAAACTTTTTGCAGTTTTAAATCTGTTACTTTCACTATGACCGCGAAAAATTTATACGCTTATACTTTACAGCCTGTGACCTATGAAATCACTGAAGCTGAACAACGCGATGCTCAATTAAAAATTTGGCGTAGCACAAACAAAATTAGCATGAAAGCTTGGATCATCATGGCTGTCGTTACAGCCCTTTCGATTCTTGGCCTAATTTTACTCAAAAATTATTCAACCATCTTTTGTTGGGTCGCAATCGCCTGCGTCGTGGTTTACCTTTTAGTCCGTAAATTCGGCTTAGAATGGTATGTGAAACGCAAAATGAATGAGTTTCCAGTTCAGGAAATTAAAGGCATTCGTTTAGGCGTACAACCTCATGGTCTGATTATGCGCCAGCAAATGGGCATGCAAGAAGGTGTCGGTGCGATCGGTTGGAAAGACATCTACGAATGGTATAACACACCTGAGTTTTTGTTGATTAAATTCAAAGTGAAAGGCCAAGAAGGGGCTTACATTCTGCCAAAACGCATGGATAGCAAAAACTTCTCGTTTAATACGATTCGTAAACATTTAAAAGAAACAGTCGGTGAAGCGCAGCCACTTTAAGTCCTGCCTTTCTCTTCTGTAAAAAAAACCTCCAACTTTTGGAGGTTTTTTTATATCCTAAACTCTCGAATACAAATGATAATGAGAATAAATATTAATTTCTAAATCCATATTATCTTCTCAATCTTCAGGTATAATTTCCGCACAACAAATCGCTCACCATTAAGTATCGCCATGTTTAAAAAAACATTTTTCCAAGTGCATTGGTTTTTGGGAATCACTGCGGGTCTTATCCTGTCGCTTATGGGCGTCACAGGGGCCATCTATTCTTATGAACAACAAATCTTAAAATGGATGAACCCAGATAGCTATACCGTTCAAGCAACACAAAACAATAAATTAACCCCTGCTGAGCTGTATCTACATTTCCAAAAACAAGATCCTGCCATCAAAATCAATAGTATTACGATTGCTCAAGAGTCAACCACTTCAAGTACGGTCAATATCGAGAAAGAAGGCGCACGTCGTGGTTATAACATGATGGTGAACCCGTATACTGCTGAAGTCTTACCCGAAGTTAAAGGCCGTGAGTTTTTTAACTTTATTCAACAGTTGCACCGTAATTTAACTGTCGGTCCTGTCGGTAAACAAATTACTGGCGCTTGTACCCTCATGCTTATTTTCTTTGTATTGAGTGGCCTGTACTTACGTTGGCCCAAACGTCATTCCATCAAACAATGGTTTTTTATTAAACCTAAATTGAAAGGACGTAACTTCATTTGGGATTTGCATGCTGTTGTTGGTACTTGGGTGGTGATCTTTTATCTGATCTTGGCCTGTACAGGACTGTACTGGTCTTATGATTGGTGGCGTGATGGCATGTTTAAAGTTCTTGGTGTTGAGCGCCCACAAGCCCAAATGCAAGAAGGACCCCGTCCAAATGCTGGTACAGCTCAAGGCCCACGTGGCGAACAGGCTGGTGCTCGTGGTGGAGAATCACGTGAACAAGGTCGTGGCGGCCCACAAGGTGAGCACACTGCACGTGGCCAAGGTGAACAACATAGTGAGCGTAAAGGCTTATCTCCAGAACAAGTACAAATTGCTTTAACCCAAACATGGACAGGATTTAACGCACAAGTGGGTCGGGACTATTCAACCCTGACCCTAAATATTCCGAAAAAGCCTGATGGTACACTTGAGCTTTCATTTGTAGATGCAATTCCACAGCATGAGCGGGCGCGAAACTCAGCGGTCTTCAACTATCAAACTTCACAAATTGAAAAAATGGAGTTGTATGAGCAGAAGAAGCTGAATGAAAAAATCATGAGCAGTATGCTTCCTGTGCACCGTGGTAGCTTCTTTGGCCCAATTTATCAATTCTTTGCCATGCTTGCATCACTGATGATGCCACTGTTCTTTATAACGGGTTGGATGCTATATCTCAAACGTCGTAAGCAAAAGAAACTCACTCAGCAAGCTCGTGGTGGAGCGTTGAATGTTCCGGTCGATCCACATGCGAAACCATGGCTCATTGCTTATGCAACACAAACAGGTGTTTCTGAGCAAATCGCTTGGCGTACTGCAACCAGCTTACAAGAAGCAAGACAACCTGTAAGCGTTAAAGCTGTGCAACACTTAACGCAAGATGACTTAAAAGCTGCCGAACAAGTGCTTTTTGTCGCAAGTACCTATGGCACAGGTGAAGCACCTGACTTAGCCAGTAGTTTTGAAAAGAAATTTTTAAATACAACTTTGGATTTGTCACACCTTCACTATGCCGTGTTGGCTTTAGGCTCTCAAGAATACCCTGATTCCTATTGTAGTTTTGGACATCGTATTGACCGTTGGTTAAAAGCCAATGGCGCACATGCTTTGTTTGAAACGATTGAAGTCAACAACGCAGATAACAATGATATTCAACGTTGGAACAGTGCTCTTGCCTCTGCAACCAAACTTGAGCTTCAAGCCATGAATATTGACAAAACCTTTGATCAATGGAATCTGGCACAACGTGAAGTACTCAATCCAAATAGTGTCGGAGCACATGCTTATAATATTGAGCTCAAAACCAACTTCGATGCAACATGGCAAGCGGGTGACATTGCTGAAGTTCAGCCAGGTAACAGCACCGCACGTATCCAAGCCTTTATGCAAAAGCATCACATTGCAGCACAGAGCATCGTTGAGTCTTTAGCCATTTCAATTGAGCAAGCGCTTTGGGATAAGAACCTCAACACAGAGATTGAGCCTTTTGCCAATTTGGAACATTTACTGGAACAGTTGAGCCCTTTACCTACACGTGAATACTCGATTGCAAGTGTACCGACTCAACAAGTGTTACGTTTGGTCGTACGCCAACAGCAAGATTCAGAAGGTGAACTGGGCTTAGGTTCTGGTTGGTTAACCCAACATGCCGAGCTTCAGCAACCTATCGCACTACGTATTCGTACCAATGAATCTTTCCACTTGATCAATGACAACCGTCCTATCATTTGTATTGGAAACGGCACAGGCATCGCTGGTTTAATGAGTCTACTCCATGCACGTACCCGCCTAGACTATACGCAAAACTGGTTGATCTTTGGTGAGCGTCAACGTGAACATGATTTCTTCTATCAAAGTACGATTGAAGCGTGGCAAACTACAGGCATGCTACAACGCTTAGATTTAGCGTTCTCACGAGATCAAGCAGAGAAAGTTTATGTACACCATAAACTGCGTGAACAAGCTACAGAGCTTAAAACATGGGTTGAAAATGGTGCCGTAATTTATGTCTGCGGTAGCATTAATGGTATGGCGAGCGATGTCGATACTGCCCTAATTGAAATCTTAGGCGAAGAAAAATTAGATCAATTACGTCAAGAAGGTCGTTACCGTCGTGATGTTTACTAAACACTAAGCGCAAGTAAAAAAACCGAGCCACAGTGCTCGGTTTTTTCATGCGTAAATTTGCTAGAATTCATGCAAACGATAACCCACAAGCTTGTATGCAAAAATCAAAAAGAGTCATTAGTTTTATTATCGGGTCATTACTGTTCGCAGACGGCTTGTATTTTGTTTTACAACTACGCTTTAATTTTGGCACCCTCTTGCCCTTATTGATTGGACTAGGCCTGATCATTTATGCACTCGCTTATCCTAAGCTTATCGCCTATATTCAAACCAATACAACCAGACAATCAATATGGCGTTGGGCTTGGGCGATTTTCTTTGTTTGGGTTTTTAGCTTAGTTATTTTCTTCGTCTTTTTAGGGTTTTCAAATCAACAAAATACCCCTCATGTCGCTGCACCCGCTATTGTAATTCTTGGCAGTGGTCTGAAGCATGGCAAACCGAGTCCAACATTGGCCAGCCGTTTAGATCAAGCGGCAAGCTATGCCAAGCTACATCCCAACAGCATTATGGTCGTCAGTGGCGGCCTATCCTTTCAGCAAAAAAATAGTGAAGCTGAAGCAATGCGACAATATCTGATTGATGTACACCATATCCCAGCACAGCGTATTTACACCGAAGATCAAAGTACCAGTACCGAGTTAAATCTGATCAATAGTAAAAAGATTTTAGCCAAGCAGCATATTTCCCTACAGCAACCGATTGCTATTGTGACCAGCGATTTTCATATCCCCCGTAGCCGTGCTATAGCCATACGTCAGGGTTATCAAATGCCTATCATGATCAGCGCTCAGACACCTCTTGCCACTCGCTATAATGCATGGTTACGTGAGTATTTTGCATATTGGAGTGGTTGGCTACTCAATGAATACTAAAATAAAATCCTCATGAATTAATGAAGACGGATTGTCCGTGGCGATGGTAATTGTAATTGCTTAAATAATTCAGGTTTCTGCATTGAAAATTGATATAAATAGTTTTTGATATCTAATAACAATTTTTCTGGTGCAACCAAGACATTTTGCCCTTCGGGGCTTAAGTTCATAGAGACCGTAGTTTTTTCTGAACGTAAGAATGGAATCACTTTTTCGACTAAATCGCTGAGACCAATACTCTGGATTTCGTAGCCCGCCCAATTATCTTTTACCAAAAGCTGCGCTAAACCTTTACTCTGCCACATCGCAAAAGAACGTTGTCCAGTCGGCGTAGCACATAAAGCCCAGCCATCTTGATATAAGGCTATAACATGACCTTGATGCACGATAGTTTCGATAAAAAGACGATAGATTTCAAGAGGATCGTAAGCAATATTTTGATTTTTAGACGCAGCTTTGCGTTGATATGGGTTTCTCATAAATCTGTCATATTTTAAAATTATTATTGCACAGAAGTTTATGAAAACAGCTTGAGATAAGCAAGGCTTTTACGACAAGGGAATATGGTGGGCGCTGACGGGATCGAACCGCCGACATTCTGCTTGTAAGGCAGACGCTCTACCAACTGAGCTAAGCGCCCTTGAGAAATAAAAATAGCGTCGCTATTTTTATGATGCAAGAAAGAAATCTTGCTTGATTCCATTTACTAGCACAAGGGATCTAGAAAATGGCGCAGCGGACGGGGCTCGAACCCGCGACCCCCGGCGTGACAGGCCGGTATTCTAACCAACTGAACTACCGCTGCAACGGTAATTGCGAATGCAATTAGGGTCATTAAGCTTTACAGCTTGAATATGGTGGGCGCTGACGGGATCGAACCGCCGACATTCTGCTTGTAAGGCAGACGCTCTACCAACTGAGCTAAGCGCCCTGATTTAAGATTGTCAGTCTTAGTGTTCAAATTTAAGCTCAGGGACTTAAATTTATATTTTAAATGGCGCAGCGGACGGGGCTCGAACCCGCGACCCCCGGCGTGACAGGCCGGTATTCTAACCAACTGAACTACCGCTGCGTCGTAAAATATGGTGGGCGCTGACGGGATCGAACCGCCGACATTCTGCTTGTAAGGCAGACGCTCTACCAACTGAGCTAAGCGCCCTGATTAAGATTGTCAGTCTTAGTTTTTAAACCTAAGCTCAGGAACTTAAATTTAATCGATTCTTTGAATGGCGCAGCGGACGGGGCTCGAACCCGCGACCCCCGGCGTGACAGGCCGGTATTCTAACCAACTGAACTACCGCTGCATCGCAAAAAATCTGGTGGGCGCTGACGGGATCGAACCGCCGACATTCTGCTTGTAAGGCAGACGCTCTACCAACTGAGCTAAGCGCCCTCATTAAGGATTCTGTATAAATGGCGCAGCGGACGGGGCTCGAACCCGCGACCCCCGGCGTGACAGGCCGGTATTCTAACCAACTGAACTACCGCTGCACTTACACAAAGTCACTAATGTGGTACAAACAATATTAAAAATCTTAAGTGGCGCAGCGGACGGGGCTCGAACCCGCGACCCCCGGCGTGACAGGCCGGTATTCTAACCAACTGAACTACCGCTGCACGTAAGATCTTTAACGTAAAGGCTTGGTGGGCGCTGACGGGATCGAACCGCCGACATTCTGCTTGTAAGGCAGACGCTCTACCAACTGAGCTAAGCGCCCTTAACGTCTTTATCGTTTGTGAGGTGCATTATAGAGAATCTTTACAGGCTGTCAAACGCTTTTCGGCTTGTTTTCGCTTTTTTGCAATCGAGTGATTAAAAAATAGGTCAAATGGTATAAAAACAAGTATTTTCTGTATGTTATTTAACATATTTGCGAAAATTAAAATGATTATTCGCTAAATTTCTTTTCCTCAAAATACACATTTTCTATGACTAATCCCCTTCTTCTACTCAATATTCATATTTTAAATTACAGCGTTGAATACTCAATAAAATAAGCTTGCACATTTTTTAACATCTATTTTTAGAGTTCAAGTTTATGTTCGGAAATATAAACCAGCGCATTGCAATCAATTAGTTCAAATAACTCTATGACATCCGTATTACGCATACGAATACAGCCATGCGACATCGGCATCCCCATTGGTTCACTATCTGGTGTTCCATGAATATAGATATAACGTTGATAGGTATCGCAGCCTTCCCCGCGATTGAAGCCCTCTTCTAAACCACTCAGCCATAAAATCCGAGACAAAATCCAGTCACGTTCAGGAAACTGCTTGGCTAAATCGGTGTCGTATACTTCACCTGTAGGCTTTCGAGCAATAAAAACGGCATTTTGCGGTTGCTCAGCACCATGCTTCTCAGCAACCAGATGCCAACCTCGCGGCGTTTTACCACTATTTTCAGTTTCGCCAATACCATTTTTCCCTGACGAGATCAGATAAAATTTATTCTTTTTAGGCAGCGTTAGAGTCTGTTCAGCCAGATCAATCAAGACGTCTGCATCAGCAATTACATAAGACATCAATTGTCCTCTATTTGTTTTTTATCTATTGATATATTGGGTTCTGGACGTAACCATAACCATATTGCGACAAGCAGCATGGTGGTATTGGTAAATAATTTCACTAAAAATGGTGCATTGGTCAGTAGCATGATCAGTCCACTGATCAACATCATGATACTGGCAAACCATTTCGCTTTACGTGGTACAGTGCCATTGGCACGCCATGCTCTTAACGTTGCGCCATATTTAGGATGGTTGAGTAACCAAGCATCCATTTGTGGCCAACCTTTAGACGCAGCCCAAGCTGCCGAGATCAGAAAAACAGTGGTTGGCATACCCGGCAACAGTGCACCGATAAAGCCTAGGATGACAAAGATCACCACTAAACAACGCCAAAACAACGTTTTCATACCACTTTCCTAAGCACCGAATTGCGGTAGTATAAAGTGTTTTTTAATTTTATCCGTTGTCCTTCTGCATATTTAGCTTCTTTTTTAAGGCACTCACATGCATCTCATTTCACAGCATCAGTTGTTCGAACCTTGGCTCCAATTCAAACATCCATTGCTTCGCCAGTTGGCTTTTGCTGTAGCAAGTCCAAACATTTTGTCTGCGTTGCCGTTAGAGCTCGATATACAACATGCTTTTCATTTTCATCCCTCACAAATCTGGCAACAGCACTTTTCCATCTATTTACCTCGCCTTAAACAGCTCGATCAAGACCCGAAAGAACTCGAAGACTTTATGGCTCAACTGAAAAGTACCCGCCTGGGTCTGCGCTTTGAAATGTTCATGTGGTTTTGGTTACTGGATCATCGCTATCATGCTTATGAATTATTGGGTCATAGTATCCAAATCATTGATGGGGCACGGACTACAGGTGAGCTGGACTTTTTAATTAAAAATACCGAAACCAATCAAATCGAGCATTGGGAAGTCGCGTTGAAATATTATTTGGGTGAAACAGATCTGAGCTTAACCACATGGTATGGGTTGAATCGTACCGATACTTTAAACCGAAAACTAAAACACTTTACCCATAAACAGTTCCAATTCCAGCAAGCTTTAGACACAGACATTCAAACGCGCTTTGCCGTTTTAAAGGGACAACTCTTTCTCCCCATAATAAATGGTTTCACAGCAGTTGATGCTTTAAACCAATACTCCCTCCCCCATTGGCTCAATCCTGACCGTCGACTAGGTATTTGGGGTAACATCATTCCAACGACCGACTTAAATTACTATCGCCTACAGCGTCAAGAGTGGATTTGCCCAAATGCGGAAGTCAGCAGCGAAAATGCACATTGGTGGACCAATGGCCTGTACTTACAAAATCAAAACAATCAGTTTTATATGTACCGAAATCCAAATTTGATTTTAACTTGATTTTGCAGAAGTTAGTTTATACAAAAATACATAACGCAACATACGCTTACTCATCTCCTGTAAAACGATGCTATTGTTTAAAGTGTTTATTTTTTAATCTTAAACAACATCAGAACAAAATCATTTGATGAATACACTAAAAATTTTGGAGACAGCGATGAAAAAAATTGTTTTAAGTTCACTAGTGATGCTTTTTGTTTTAACAGGCTGTAATACCGTCAAAGGTATGGGTAAAGATGTCTCTTCAGCAGGTAATGCTGTATCACATACCGCTGAAAAAACCCAAGATGAAATCCGCAAGTAGTTAATATTTGCATAAAAACCTTATCAATAGATAAGGTTTTTTTATTGCTAAGTTTCGCATTCCAGAGATTAATCGCCTATTATAGTGCCGACTGTTTTATTGACTTTGAAATGCGCATGACCTCTTCTGCTACTCTCGATTTAAGCCTCCAACTTTTACGTCAGCCATCGGTTACACCTGTGGACCACAACTGTCAAAATATTATGGCTGAACGTTTAAAAAAAATTGGTTTCAACATTGAGTCTATGCGCTTTGATGATGTTGATAATCTATGGGCACGAAAAGGTACTGAAGCACCTGTATTCTGCTTTGCGGGTCATACCGATGTCGTTCCTACAGGTAATTTAGATGCTTGGAACTCAGACCCATTTGCCCCTGAAATTCGTGATGGCAAACTTTATGGTCGTGGCAGCGCAGACATGAAAACTGCCTTGGCTGCAATGGTGGTTGCTTCTGAGCGCTTTGTTGCAAAACACCCAAATCATAAAGGCTCAATCGCGTTCCTCATCACCTCAGATGAAGAAGGGCCATCGATCAATGGCACAGTCAAAGTGATCGAAACACTCGAAGCCCGTAATGAAAAAATGAAGTGGTGTTTGGTGGGTGAACCTTCAAGTACCCATCAACTGGGTGATATTGTTAAAAATGGTCGTCGTGGTTCACTCAATGCAGTACTGACAGTGAAAGGAAAACAAGGTCACGTGGCTTATCCACACTTGGCCATTAACCCAATTCACATGGCGTCTAAAGCCGTTGCTGAACTTTGTGATACGGTTTGGGATCAAGGCAACGAATACTTCCCTGCGACGTCTTTCCAAGTGTCAAATATTCAAGCTGGTACAGGGGCAACCAATGTCGTTCCAGGCACCATGACCGTGACTTTCAACTTCCGTTATTCAACTGAATTGACCGCTGAAGAATTAAAAGCACGTGTTTTAGAAATTTTGGATCGTCATGGTTTAGTCTACGACATTAAATGGACACACTCAGGCTTACCTTTCCTGACGCCGGTAGGTGAGTTAGTCAATGCGGCTAAAAATGCCATTCGTAATGTGACTGGTGTAGAAACTGAGCTTTCAACCTCAGGAGGAACATCTGATGGTCGCTTTATTGCTCCTACAGGTGCTCAAGTACTTGAACTTGGTGTTCTCAATGCCAGCATCCATCAAATTGATGAACATGTAAATGTCGCTGATCTTGAACCGCTTGCTGAAATTTACGAACAAATTTTAGAAGGTCTTTTGGCATAAGCGTACAAATCCATATAAAAAAGGAACTAAATTGAGTTCCTTTTTTATTGCATTCAAACTTAAGTAGAAAGACCTAAACTCGCCTGAATTTTATTTAAATTCGGTACGTGGTAAGTCTTATCACCCATACGCACCAGCTGGAAAATGGTGGGATCATTCACAGGGCTTTCATCATCAACAATTTCAGAAATACGCAAACGAATTGACTTCGGCATTTCATTACACATCAAAGCAAAGCGCTGAGAAGCATCATCCCCTTCAATCACCAGCGCCACCCCTTCCATTTGGTCTGGACGGTTGATGGCATAAACAGGCAGATGAAGATCGTGCCATTCCACCGTTTTCACTTGCGTATCGCTGTCGAGCGCAGACAGAACAATATTTTGCGGCAAGAGCATGGGGTTTTTACCATGACACTCAATAATATAAGCATCAATAAAACCTGTTGATACCGTAATCAGGTATTGCAATTCTTGCTGACTGATTTGCTCATTCATGCTCTTTGAAACATTTGCATTCATTTATTTACCCCTGCTTTTCAGCCAATAACTGCTGAATGTTGGCAAGTAATTCTGCCTCTTGGAATGGTTTGCCCATGTAGTGTGTCACGCCCAAGCTGAAAGCACGTTCACGGTGTTTTTCACCCGTACGCGATGTAATCATAATAATCGGCAAGTTCTGGTGAATTTCGTGGTGACGAACCAAGTTCGTTACTTCAAAACCATCCATACGTGGCATTTCAATATCTAGCAACATCAAGTCTGGTTTAACACTCTCAAGCTGCTCCATCGCATCGACACCATCTTTTGCTGTCACAATATCAAAGCCTTGGCGCTCTAATAAGCGCGATGTGACCTTACGAACCGTAACTGAGTCATCCACAATCATCACTAAACGACGCGTATCCTGATGACGACCAAAATCACGATGATCAGCAGCATGCGTCACACGCTTGGTACTTAAAATCTGACGTGCAATGTTCTGACCATCTAAAATCAAGCACACATGGCCATCACCCAAAATCGTTGCACCCGCAATTGCACCAATGCTGGCAAACTGTTGTCCAACCGGCTTCACTACAATTTGCGCACGTGAACCAATGAGCTGATCGACTAATAATGCAATGGTTTGTCCACTATTGCCTTTAATCAATAACACCGGCAATGAATGTCCAATATTACTCAAACGCGGAATCGGCTGATTAGATAAAAACTCAGATAAATAGCGCAGTTTATAACTCACACCATCAATTTTGAATTGGTCATCTTTGCTGTGGAAATAGTGATCCAATGCTGTTGGAGCAATACGCACAATACGATCAATCTGCGCCAATGGAATCGCATATTGTTGATCACCAGCTTTCACCATCAACGCATCACTAACCGCTACCGTAGTCGGTACGCGAATAATGAAGGTCGTACCGAATCCAATTTCCGATTCAACCGTGACATGTCCACCCAGTGCTTTAATTTCACTTTGTACCACATCAAGACCAACACCACGTCCAGAAATTTGCGTCACTTCTTTGGCCGTACTAAAACCCGGATGGAAAATAAACTGTAAGATTTCTTGTTTGTCTAGCACTTGATCGGATTTAATTAAACCTAAGTTTAGCGCTTTCGCTTTAATCGTGCTTTCATCAATACCCTTACCATCATCTTTAAAGCTGACGATAACATCTGTACCTTGACGACTAATGTTCAGTTCAATTTGGCCTGTCGCTGATTTTTTCGCAGCACTACGTTGTTCCGCATCTTCAATACCGTGGTCGATTGCGTTACGTAGCATATGCTCAAACGGCGTAACCAAACGTTCAAGAATCGTACGGTCTAATTCACCTTCTGTGTTATGGACGACCAGTTCCGTTGGACGGTTCAAGGTTGATGCAGTCTGACGCACAATACGCTGCAAACGCGGCAACATACGGGAGAACGGTACCAAACGTGTCCGCATTAAGCTTTCTTGAATCTCTGCTTGAATACGGGATTGTTGTAATAACAAGCCTTCCGCATCACGAATTTTCTCAGCCAAAGTGCTCTTAAAGTCGACCAAATCCGAAGCTGATTCGGCTAAGGATTTAGACAATTGATTCAGCGATGAATATTGGTCCATTTCCAAGGGGTCAAAGTCTGCGTAGCGCGAGTTTTCAGAACCATGCTTCGCAATAATTTGACTCTCAAGCTCGCCTTCCATTCGACGTAACTGATCTGCCAAACGCTTAATTGCAAGCTCCATCTCGTTCAACGTATTGCCGAGTTGACCTAAATCCATTTCAATACGTGAACGGTTAATTGCATTTTCACCTGATAGGTCGATCATTTTTTCAACCAAATCAGCTGAAATACGGATCATCTCATTACCGCCATCCAAGTGAGTCGTTTCTTTCCACTCACCCAGCATTGCTGGCGGCTCCGTACCATCACCCTGCACAAACTCAAAACTTGGTACCGCATTGAGTAAATCAATTTGAGTTACACGCGTCGGTAATTGCGCAATCACATCCACATAATCAATAGATGCTAAGCTATTTTTCAAACCATCATAATTACTGAAATCACGTTTGAAGATGGCTTGTTTTAACCATTCAAATGCAGTTTGCAATAATGGGTCATACACGTTTGAACTGAAATTATGTACAGCAAATTGCTCAAATGTGGTTTCTAGTTCATAAGCAATCGCACCAACGGGTTCATTCTCCGCCATACGCGCGCCGCCTTTTAAGCTGTGCGCAGCACGTTGCAATTGTAGTAACACACTACGGTCACTACGTTGTTCAGTCCACTGTTTCAGTAAGCCATCCGTAGTCGCTAAAATTTCTTCAGCTTCTTCCAAGAAGGTTTCTTCAACAATTGATAAAAGACTAGCTGCTTCTTCAACAGCGCTGACTGCTTCTTCTTGGACAAGTGACGGAGTATCCAGCTGTTCAACGACAGTAACGTCAGTGTTATCAACTACACTCGGCTCTTCAATCGCAGTTGCTGACTCAACCGCAGCTGCCTCAGCTTCAATCGTTCTATCTATATTAGATAAAGGTTCTTCAACTGCCGCAACAAACGCTTCAACTAAAGGCTCGGATACTGTAGTTGTAACAGTCGTACCCTCAACTAAGCTCTGAATGTTATGCAGTACCTTGATCGTCGCTGTTGCTGGATAATCAACCTTATCGGTACGAATGACCTGAATTCGGTCTGCGACGTCATCCTGTACTAAGCGAATGATGCTGATCAACTGTGGCGTTGTGGCTATTTGCTGACGAATCACACGCTCATAAATAGACTCTAATTCGTGTGCAATCGAACCAATAAAAGGTGCAGAAATCATATTGGCACCACCTTTTAAGGTGTGCAAATAACGCATTAAATTATTGAGTGCCGCGGTATCATTGCCATTTTTAGACCAAGTATTAAGATCCTGATCCATCCCCATCAATAATTCTTCAGCTTCTTCCAAGAAGATATCAAGCAAATCATCATCAAAATTGGTATTGGCCGTATTCGATTGCTTGTACTGATGATCCGATGCAATTTGCTGCGAAATCTGCGCAAGATCAAGGCTTGGTTGTAAAGTATTTCTAGAAACAATAGCCTCAGCAACAGGTTCAGTTACCGTCGTCGAAGTCGATTCAACATCTTGCTGTACGAAGGCCATTAATTCATTCAGAACTTTATGCACTTCTTCAGTCAGAATGACACGCTGACCCGCAGCTAAAGTGTCAAATAAATGGATAAATTCTTGATGTGCCTGACCAAATAACTCGTATGCATAATCTACATTGAGTAATTCAGGCTTTTCCAGTAAGGCTTGATAACCTGCATATAGCTCAAAAGTAAAATCATGAATTCCTTGAGCAGCACGGTTATTGGTGAATTCCAGCAATTGTTTTGCTTGTTCACCTAAGTGCTGAATATAGTCTGGATATTCAACTTTAGCACGCTGATCAAACTCAAACTCGGCATCAAGCAACAGGTCAATATTTAACTCGATCAGCTTCGAGACCATACCTTGTGGGTTTAGCTCATCAGCTACGTCTTCAATACTGAAACCATAGTTATCCCAAGCCGTAGTGAACGTGGCGTAAATCACGTCAAGCTGTTCGTTCGTACCACGCCCAAGCACGTGTAAATAGTCACGTACAAATTCAGCATATTGGGTGAGTAACGAGATTTCCTTCGAGGTAGAAACGATCTCTTCTTGAACCAAGGTTTTAAATAGATTTTCGACTTTTGAGCTGGCATTAAAGACATGCTCAATTTGCGCCATAGACGAACTACCGCGCAATGTATGTAAAGCACGGATTAAACCATTGTAATCTTGTACTTTGGCTTCATCTGCATTTAAGAAGTGGTCGATAGTCGCTAAATGATCTTCCGCCTCTTCAATGAAGATCGCTAAAGTTTCTTCAAGGACATCATGTACTTGATCATCCTGTTCAGATGCGTCTGCAACTTGCGGCTCAGATTCAGCCACTTCGATATCTCTCAGCTCTAATCCCGTCACGACATCATTACTATTTAGATGATTAGACAGTTGTAGCAACTCTTCTAGAGCAGGTTCTAAACTTTGATTTTGTTGTAATTGTTGTCCAATTAAAACCAATGGACGAAGATCAAGATCAATTTCCTGTACCGCTTTGAATATCGGATACAGTTTAAATTGATACAGTTTGAATACTGTTTTAGCGAATTTTTGAACCGTTGCCGTGAGAGGCACAGCCCCTGAAATCACACGATTTAAGGTATCTTCAACCGCCCATGCTGTTTCACCTGCTGACTTTGCCCCCACCATACGACCAGAGCCTTTTAAGGTATGGAAGTGACGACGTATGCTCAATAAGGTTTCTTGATGGGTCGGTTCAGCGTACCACTTTTCAAATAATGGATCTAACTCAACGAAGATTTCTTCAATTTCTTCAACAAAAATTTCAAGAATTTCTGCATCTTGATCTAGATAACTATCTTCCGGAAGCGTTGTCGTTTCAACTAAATGTTTTAATATTTCTTTCATAGCTAAGGCTTCTTGCGTTGTCAGCTACCCAAAAAAGGTGCATAAACTTCATTATAACCATCATCCCAAACCAGTCTTTTTGCTCAAGCTAATTGAGTTGATGTGTATCCTGATTTTGGTATGCTACTCAAGCGATGAGCAGCATACCTCCCCCGAAGCAAGCGCTTAATCAGGCAGTTTAAAGTCTGTTACAGACTCACGTAACGCTTCCGCCATGTTCGCAAGTTCAGAGACTGAACGTGCTGTATCGAACGTCGCAGTGGTGGTTTGTGAGGTAATTTCTTGTACGACATTCATCGTAGTTGCAATATGACCTGCAGACGCGGATTGTAGCTTTGCTGCATCCGAAATGTTTGCAATCAATTTCGCCAAATTACCCGATACGTTTTGAATCTCATCTAGCGCAACACCCGCATCCTTAGATAAGTTCGCACCGCGTACAACTTCAGACGTGGTTTGTTCCATCGAAATTACAGCTTCGTTGGTGTCGGTCTGAATGGTTTTCACCAGTGTTTCAATCTGTTTGGTTGCTGAAGCTGAACGCTCTGCAAGACGCTGTACTTCATCCGCAACCACGGCGAAACCACGACCTGCTTCACCTGCCATCGATGCTTGGATCGCTGCGTTTAAAGCCAAGATGTTCGTTTGGTCGGCAATATCGTTAATCAAGGCAACGATGTTACCAATCTCTTGTGAAGATTCACCCAAACGTTTAATACGTTTAGAGGTTTCTTGAATCTGCTCACGAATGATATCCATACCTTCAATTGAACGGTTTACAACATTCGCGCCATTTGCAGCAATTTTTACTGAACGTTCCGCTACCACCGCAGATTCTTCAGCGTTTGAAGATACTTGGTCAATTGACATTGCCATTTCGTTAATCGCGGCAGATGCACCCGCAATTTCTTGCGCTTGGTGTTCAGATGCTTCGGCTAACTGGTTGGTAATCCCCTGCGTACTTGCCGTATATTGTGCAACCTCTTGAGAGGTTTCAGTAATACGCGATACAAGGTCACGCAATTGGTCAATTGCGAAGTTAATCGAGTCGGCAATTGCACCCGTGAAGTCTTCAGATACCGTAGCATATGAACGCAAGTCACCATCTGCAAGATCGGCAATCTCATCCAGTAAACGTAAAATCGCGTTTTGGTTACGGTCATATTCATCTTGTAGACGAGATACACGTTTTTTATCTGATTCGCCACGAAGTACAAGTAATTTAAATACACAGAATAAGAAGGCAATCAGGGCTAGAATTAGACCTAAGGCAGGAATTGCAATCGCTAAACCTGTACCACCTGACAATTTGTTCAAATTGCTTAACAAAGCATCCGACTGTTCAAAAATCGATGATGACGCTTGGCGTACTTTAACGATTTGTGATGAGTTCTTTAAGACGGTTGCTGCTGCTGACTTCAGTACATCATCATATTCAGATTGAATACTGGTTAAAGAGTCACGCATTTCAGGGTCATTAATACGCTCTACACCTAAATCCGCACTGCCATTTAACTGTGCGTTTAAGTATGACGCGAAGGTTTCTGTATCTGAGCTAAAGTCATCCGCAGATTCACGCGAGTTGTCTGAACCGGTTAATACCGAACCAATTGAACGTAAAATACGTTCCGCAATGAATACTTGGTTTTTTGCAATTACGACTTGGTTAGCTGGCACATTTTGACGTGCCATTTGGTCAACCATTAAGTTGTATTCGGCCTGAATCCCCGGAATACTTTCACTAATCGCAATGTTGGTATCGTAGAGTTGGTTAATGATTTTTTGTTGTGACGCAATTAAATCAATATTTTCAGAAACTTTTTTCCACTGCGCATCTACTTCACGCAGTGCATCTGTACTCGCGTGAATATCTTTTACTGTTTCTAAGTTTTCAGCAAAAGATTTTTGTGATTCTGTTAGTTTTTTAATGGCTTCAGGTGTACCTGATGCTGTTGCTTCAGTTGCCTGACGCGAAATCGTTTGTGATAAAAGACGTAAATCACCCAAGCTACGGGTGAATTCGTTATTTCGAGGTACGCTATAGAATAGGTACAACAATAAGAAAATTGCCAGTACGATACAAAATGCCGCACCCAAAATTAATGGCTTGGACTTTTCACTATCACCAAATACACGTGAAAACTGTTCCGTCTGTGATTGAAGTTTTGCTACTAAAGCATTTCCACCTGAGCGGTTACTGCTTCCATCCGTATTTTTCTTTTTAAGTTTAAAGCCCATGCAGCTTCTCCCCGATTTACGCCCTTATAATTTCGCGCGCGACAATGATATTAATTTATAAATTTTATAGATGCGTTCATATACTTTGGATTGTCTAATAAGCGACTGAATAAGAAAACATGCCATTGTTGGTTGTGTTGGTGAAAATACCCTTGGCAATATTCTTTTAAATTCCGATCTAAATCTTCATGTTTAGAAAAGAAACTCTTCTTATTAAAGTGCTGAATCCCCAGAACCTGATCTACAACTAAACCGACATAGTGGTCATTGTGACTAATACAGAGTACTTTTTGAGTTGGTGAATACGCACTACGATGCCCTGATACATAGTGCGCTAAATCGGCAACAGAAAGTAAACGTCCCCGAATATTGGCCAAACCCACAACCCAAGGTTGAGTATTTGGCACTAAGGTATATTTCGGAGGATAAATTACCTCTGCAACTTCACCTAATGGCGCAACGAAATATTGCCCCATCATCTCAAAAGCAATGCCCGACCAGCGGTTTACCTCATTTTCGTTTGAAACGTAGTTTTTATTACCACGTTTAGCAAGTCGAAGTAATTCGATAAATCCATTTGCTGCCATAGAGCTTATCCTGCGTTCAGGTGTTGCTTAATCACATCAATCAGTTGGTTTTCATCAACAGGCTTGGTTAAATAATCACACGCACCTTGACGCTTACCCCATACACGGTCTGTAGCCTGATCTTTAGTACTGACGATCACTACGGGAATGTGTTTTGTTGTTGCGCCACGCGCAATTTGACGGGTTGCTTGAAAGCCATTAACGCCTGGCATCACCACATCCATCAAAACAAGATCAGGAAGTTCAGCTTGAGCCATGGTTACACCATCGGCACCATTCGACGCTTCAATCACTTCAAAACCGTGTTTCCCCAAAATTTCTTTAAAGCGGAATGTCTCTGTAGGTGAGTCATCCACAATTAAAATACGCGCCATAATTTTTTCCCCCAATTACACTTATATTATTTATGCTGAAACGTGATTACGAATCGCATTTAATAATTCATCTTTACTAAACGGCTTTGTTAAATATTCATCTGAACCGACAACACGCCCTTTGGCTTGGTCAAATAGACCATCTTTGCTAGAGAGCATTACGACAGGAATATTTTGATAATTTTGTGAATTTTTGATTAATGCACACGTTTGATAACCATCTAGTCGTGGCATCATAATGTCGACAAATACGATATCAGGATTGGCTTGAGCAATTTTTGACAATGCGTCAAAACCATCGACTGCAGTCACCACTTCACAACCTTCACGTTGCAATAATGTTTCAGCTGTGCGACGAATGGTTTTTGAATCATCAATGACCATTACTTTTAGATTCTGGAATTTATCGTCCATTTAATATGACCCTTCCCATTTTTAGAATGTTTGTAGAAACAGATTCGTAGACGCTTTACAAGTTACGTACACTTTTAACATATATTTACTTATATTTTCAACGAACAGTTTCCGCATAAAACCACACTTCATCTTCTTTTTAAGAACGGCTTCACACTTTCCTATACCCGTCGATTTTTTTTTGACTGATTATATTTTTTATTCCTAAATTTAGGACTAATATAGCACTATTTATTGCTTGTAAATAAGTAATTTAGTCAACTTTAAACTGGGGGTATCGATGCTTAGGGAGTTTAATCACAAACTTGCTTTGATCGTGAAAAAAAGGATGACTGCGAAAGTCATTTTGCTGGCTTTGCTAAGTTTGCAGACCATCTCGATTATGGCCGATCCACCTAAAGCGGTCTGGTATCGATATTACGACAGTAAAGGCATCGCGAACGTCAGTAGTAGTGTCACCCCCAACCATATTCGTTATGGTTATGAAGCACTCGATAGCAACATGCAAGTGATTCAACGGGCTCGTCCATACAACGCAGAAAAAGATGCGCAATATGCGCCGCAACGTGCAGCAGCAGCCAAGCAACGCGAGTCAGATCTTAAATTAAAACGTGCTTATACCAACAGCCAAGTCGCCACTCAAAAACGCAATACTGCCCTTTCCTATATCTTAAAACAGATTAAGTTTCAGCAAGATGAATTAAAACAATTACAGAATGACCGCATTGGATTCTTACGCCAAGAAAAAGAGAACATGCGTAAAGGCAAAAGCAATCCGAAACTACTCCAAGATATGATTGATTACAATTCCAAAAATATTGTGATGAAAAAAGAGCAAATACAATCGTTACAAAGTCACTATCGTAATACCAAGGCTGAATACGACAGAATTATTGCTCGTTTAAAAACACTTGAATAATCTGCGTCTTATTTACAGTGTGCTGACATTCGCCGCTAGACCAAAGGATTTGACTCAATGCAGGCTGCACCATGTATAAAAACTAAATTAAGCCGCCAAGTGCTCCCTATTTTTAAACTCAGTCCGCTGTGTTTGTGCTTACTCCTCTCGGCCTGCCAAAAACAAGACGAGGCCACATCTCCGACTTCATCTACAGCTAAAATCGAGCTGATCGCAGAAGACTTGGTCCAGTTCCAAGAAGGGCCTTCTATCCAACGTACAGCCTTTACTGGCACCATTCGAGCCGTCAATCAAAGTTCCATTCAGGCTCAAGTGACAGCGACAGCCACCGCCGTCTCCGCTCAAGTTGGACAAGCTGTTCAGAAAGGGCAAGTACTGGTTCGATTGAACAATCAAGATAATGCTGCGCGTCTTGCCCAAGCTCAAGCCAATCTTGCATCAACCCAAGCCCAAGCCAATCTTGCAAAAAGCATGGTTCAAAGAAAAAAACGTTTACTCGATCAGGGCTTTATTTCTAAAGTGGAATATGAACAAAGCCTTGTGGACTATCAAGCTCAATTAGAAAATGTTCATGCGCAACAAGCCAATGTTGATATTGCCGAAAAAGCGGATCGCGATGGCACTATTTTAAGCCCGATTTCAGGAGTTATTACTCAACGTCAGGTAGAACCCGGACAAACAGTATCCGCAGGACAAACTCTATTTGAAATCATTGACCCGAGTCATTTAGAAATACAGGCCAAAATTCCAAGTGATCTACAAGCAGCTTTAAGTTTGGGAGAAAAAATTGAATATCGGCTGCAAGGCAATCCCCAAAAACTGACAGCCAAACTTACTCGTATTTCTCCGATTGCAGACCCCGCAAGCCGTCAAATTGAGTTCTTTGCTCAGCCAATTGAAAGTATTAATTCATTGAGTATTGGGACCTTTGTAGAGGGAGACATACTTGGTTCACAGTCCATCTCAGGGCAAATTATCCCACTTGATACCATTCAAAATATACAAAATTCACCTTATGTTTGGGTGATTCGCCACAATAAAATTGAACGTGTTCACATAAAAGTATTGGAACAACGCTATAGCAACAACAGTGCTGTGGTACAGGGACTACAAACCGGCGACAGCATCAGTCGTATAAAGTTTAATGAAAAAGATTTGCATCAAATGGTGACAATTAATCCATAAAATAAGACAAGGTTGTTGCTATGTGGTTAACCCGTATTAGTGTGAAATATCCTGTTTTTACCATCATGATGATGTTCTGTCTGATGGTTTTAGGCTTAGCCTCTTGGCAAAGAATGGGAGTTGAGGAGTTTCCTGATGTCGATTTCCCCTTCGTGGTGGTGTATACCACATATCCAGGAGCATCGCCTGAAACGGTGGAGTCTGAAATTACCAAGAAAATGGAAGATCAAATCAATACCATTTCAGGTTTAAAACAGGTCATTTCACAATCTAGCGAAGGCTTATCGACCATTATTGCTGAGTTTGATCTCGATGTTTCTTCTGCTATAGCCGCGCAAGATGTCCGCGATAAAATTGCACCTGTCACCGCTCAATTTCGAGACGAAATTCAAGACCCGATCGTTGAACGTTACGATCCTTCTGCCAATGCCGTGATGTCAATTGTATTTGAATCACAAAACATGTCACTGAAAGCGCTCAGTTCTTATTTGGATCAGCGCATTGTTCCACAGTTTAGAACCGTTTCTGGTGTCGGGACAGTCAACTTATTGGGTGATGCCAAGCGACAAATTCGCATACAGATTGAACCCCACAAATTACAAAGTTTTGGGATTGGTATTGACCAGATCATCAACACGCTAAAAGCTGAAAATGTCGAGGTTCCGGGTGGAACGTTGAAACATGGTAACAGTGAACTTGTGGTCGAAATTAAGTCTAAAGTGATTCATCCTTTAGCCTTCGGCGATTTGGTGATTGCCAATAAAAATGGTGTACCGATTTATTTACGTCAAGTTGCAAGCATTTCAGACAGCCAAGCCGAACTTGAGTCAAGTGCCTATTTAGATGGTAAAACCGCGGTTGCGATTGATATTTTACGCAGTTCCGATTCAAATGTGATTGACGTGGTCGACGGCACTTATGAGACCTTAGCAGATATTCAAAAACAGTTACCTGAAGGCACCACAGCAAAAGTCGTGGTAGATTCATCCAAAGGCATTCGTAACAGCATCACCGATGTTGCACGTACCATTATTGAAGGTGCAGCTCTTGCCGTTTTGATTGTCCTGCTGTTTTTAGGCTCATTCCGTTCCACCGCCATTACAGGCATGACGTTACCGATTGCCCTCCTTGGCACTCTGACGTTTATTTGGATCTTTGGCTTTAGCATCAATATGATGACCTTACTGGCACTATCACTCAGTATTGGTCTACTGATTGATGATGCGATTGTAGTCCGTGAAAATATTGTGCGACATTCAGACATGGGCAAAGACCCTGTCACAGCAGCCCTTGATGGCACCAAAGAAATTGGACTCGCTGTTTTAGCCACCACCTTAACCATTGTTGCGGTGTTCTTACCTGTGGCATTTATGGGCGGTATTATCGGGCGCTTTTTCTATCAGTTTGGCGTAACCGTCAGTACTGCTGTGCTGATCTCCATGTTTGTCAGCTTTACTTTAGATCCAATGCTATCTGCACATTGGGCTGAAAAGCATAATCCACATAAACCACCCAATCGAGTCAAACGTTTCTTTAATTGGATTTCTGGCAAACTAGATAATCTCAGCCATGGCTATGAGAAATTACTCAAGCTTGCTCTACGCTTCCGACTCATCACCCTCATGGTTGCTGTGGCTTCGCTATTCGGTGCATTAGGCTTATCTAAACTAATTGGAACAGAGTTTGTCCCTGTTCCAGATAAAGGTGAGATCCGGATTAAGTTTGAAACACCTGTCGATGCATCTTTGGAATATTCACAAGCCAAACTGCTGCAAGTCGATAAAATTATTCAGCAGCACCCTGACGTTCGAGCAACCTATGCCGTGATTAATGGTGTTACGGATCGTGGTAAAAACCATGTCAGTATTCGCGTAACCGTTACACCACGTACAGAACGCAAGAAAAGCTTAACCGACTTAAACAATGAATTCCGCCAACGCCTACAACAAGTGGGTGGCATTACCGTGACCTCAATTGCCTCCGCAGATGAAACGGTATCGGGCGGACAAAAGCCAGTGATGATTTCCATCAAAGGTCCAGACTTAGCCGAATTGCAAAAAATTTCAGACCGCTTTATGGCAAAAATTGCACAAGTCAAAGGCATTGTCGACTTAGAAAGCTCACTTAAAGCTCCTAAACCGACTTTAGGTGTGCATATTAATCGGGTCTTAGCCAGCGATTTAGGCCTATCGGTCAACCAAATTGCCAATGTCATTCGTCCATTGATTGCAGGCGATGATGTCACCACATGGCAAGACGACAAAGGCGAAACCTATGACGTTAACCTGCGCCTAACTGAAAATGCGCGTAGCTTACCTAGTGATGTACAAAACCTTTACCTCACATCGCAAAAAACAGATGCCAATGGTCAAGCTGTATTAATTCCCCTTTCTAGCGTTGCGCATTTAGAGCAAAGTCTGGGGGCATCGCAGATTAATCGTCGCGATCTAGCAAGGGAAGTCTTAGTTGAAGCCAACACCGCGGGTCGTCCTGCAGGTGATATTGGTGCAGATATTAAAAAAATTGAAGACAACTTTGACCTTCCTGTAGGTTATAGCTTTGACACACAAGGTTCAAACAAAGACATGGCTGAATCCGCAGGCTATGCCATGACCGCTATCACCTTATCGATTGTGTTTATTTATATTGTGCTAGGTTCTCAGTTTAATAGTCTTATTCACCCTGCGGCGATTATGGCTTCCCTTCCGTTATCGCTGATAGGGGTATTTTTAGCGCTCTTCTTATTTAACTCCACTATGAACTTGTTTTCTATTATCGGTATTATCATGTTGATGGGGCTGGTGACCAAGAATGCAATTCTATTGATCGATTTCATTAAAAAAGCCATGGATCACGGCGTTGATCGTTATCAAGCGATTATTGAAGCGGGTAAAACACGTCTACGCCCTATTTTGATGACTACCAGCGCTATGGTGATGGGCATGGTACCTCTGGCTTTAGGGCTAGGTGAAGGTGGTGAACAAAGCGCACCGATGGCACATGCAGTGATTGGCGGTGTCATTACATCGACACTGCTGACCTTGGTGGTAGTTCCTGTGATCTTCACCTATTTAGATGACTTTAAGAACTTTATGCTGCGTCAAGTACGTAAAATCATGTCATAATAATCGACATTTTTCTGAGGTGGTGTCGACATGCCTCCTCATTTTTTATCGTATAATCTTTGACTTTCAAAGTTTAAAATTTTAGGACAGTTTCCATGCGCGCGAGTCGCTTTTTATTTGCAACGTTAAGAGAAACCCCAAATGACGCAGAAGTGATTTCACATCAACTAATGCTACGTGCTGGGATGATTCGTAAATTGGCTTCAGGTTTATATACTTGGCTGCCGATGGGCGTTCGCGTATTAAATAAAGTTGCAGCGATCGTTCATGAAGAAATGAACAATGCGGGTTCACTCGAAGTCCTGATGCCCGTAACTCAGCCAGCGTCTTTATGGGAAGAATCTGGTCGATATGTCCAATACGGCCCTGAATTGCTTCGTTTTAAAGACCGCCATGGCAACCCTTTCGTACTTGGTCCTACCCACGAAGAAGTTATTACCGATCTTGCGCGCAATGAACTCAAAAGCTATAAACAATTGCCTGCAAACTTCTATCAAGTACAAACCAAATTCCGTGATGAAATTCGTCCACGTTTCGGTGTAATGCGTTCACGTGAATTCATCATGAAAGATGCTTATTCTTTCCACGCAAACCAAGAATCACTGCAAGAAACCTATGACATCATGTACGGCGCGTACTGCAAAATCTTTAGCCGTTTAGGTTTAGATTTCCGTCCAGTACAAGCCGATACAGGTTCAATTGGTGGTTCAGGCTCACATGAATTCCACGTGTTAGCATCAAGTGGTGAAGATGATATCGCCTTCTCGACTGAATCTGACTATGCGGCAAATATTGAAATGGCTGAGGCCATTTTAGTCGGTGAACGTGCAGCGCCAACCAAAGCATTAGAAGTGGTCGATACACCAAATCAAAAAACCATTGCAGATGTCTCTAACTTCTTAAAATCTGATCCTGCACACTCTGTAAAAGCCTTGTTAGTGCAAGGTATTGCAGCCGAAGAAGGCCAAGCAACACCGGTAGTGGCATTGTTCTTACGTGGCGATCATGAGCTAAATGAAATTAAAGCCGAGAAGCATCCGCGCATTGCATCACCATTAACTTTTGCAACAGAAGAACAACTTGCTGCACTGGGTTTAACCGCTGGTTTCTGTGGACCACAAGGCTTGGTAGAAAAAGGCTTAACGGTCATTGCCGACCGTGCTGCATCGGTACTGTCTGACTTTGTTGCGGGTGCAAATGAGGTTGATAAACACGTGACTGGTCTAAACTGGGAACGTGATGCACAGTTTACCGAAGTCTACGACTTACGTAATGTGGTTGAGGGTGATCCGTCTCCAGACGGTAAAGGTACACTGCAAATTAAACGTGGTATCGAAGTTGGGCATATTTTCCAACTCGGTCAAAAGTATTCAGAAGCTTTGGGTTGTAAAGTTTTAGGTGAAGATGGTAAGCCATTTACTGTAACCATGGGTTGTTACGGTATTGGTGTAACACGTGTAGTTGCCTCTGCAATTGAGCAAAACTTTGACGAAAAAGGCATTATTTGGCCTATGGCAATTGCACCGTTTGAAGTTGCCATTGTGCCGATGAATGCACATAAGTCTCCACGCACTTTGGAAGCAGCTGAAGCACTGTATGCTGAACTTACGGCAGCAGGTTATGATGTTTTACTGGATGATCGTAACGAACGTCCAGGCGTGAAATTCTCAGACCTTGAGCTTACAGGTATTCCTCACCGTACTGTGATTGGTGAGAAAGGCTTGGATACAGGTACTTTTGAATATAAAGGCCGTCGTGATGCTGAATCTGTAAACATTTCTAAAGAAGAGTTATTGGCGAAAATTGCAAAATAATTCATTTTAGATTAAAAAAATCCCGCGTATATCGCGGGATTTTTTATGAAAATTTAATTAGCAGAATTTTAAACCACCGTAACAGTTTGATCTAAAGTTTTGCCCTTGTAAGCTTAAATTGGTCAGTGGAAAATCCAAAGTCGTCGTATTCATTGGAACATTCCCAACAACTAAGGCAGAACCACCGACACATCCTGTTAAAAGATTACCGCAATTTCGAGGATTGTCCGTTAGATCTTTATTAATACCTGCAATGGTTTGTTTTAAGACTTCATTGGTAATTGCCACTTTGGTCGTTGGGCTTAAGCTACCCAGTTCGACTTCATCTTCCATTGCCAGCCACCAACCTTTATTCGCACCAACCGCAGCACCCGTCCATAAAATATCTTGGGACTGCAAGGATAATGATGCTGGGTTGTTTAAATACAGTGCATGAATTAAGCCTAAACTTTGGTTCACAGTGATATCTGTTTTAAGCCCAGTAATATTGCCGGACACTTGTTTATCTAAGTTTAAGAAACCGAGTACTTTAGCTGTTAATTGTCCACTAAAATCAATTTGCCCAACAGTACCCGTCCCTTTTAAAGTTACATCCTTCATTCGAGTCCCCGACACAACTGTCGAATTAATCGTAAAAGGAGCAGAAGTAGAAGATAAACTTAAATTATAAGTATCAGATGAGTAGGAAATATCGTGACAAGGGTCTAAGAAACCACCTACGCAAGTTGTACCAGAACTACTTCCGAATAAACGACCTGAAACTGCCCCATTAATAGTTAAGCCTGTATCCGCATAAGTCATGTTACGAGCTGCTGTTACTGCTGTGCCAGATGCCGTCTTGGTTTTCATATAACCACTAAAGGTATTAATTCCATTGGGTATCGCATTATTATTTGCATCAACATCATTATTAGTGCCCAAAGTCATCAAACCTTTAATCTTTTCAGCACTGACACGAAAGCCTAACACCTCACGTGTTGCGGCTGAAGTCGGATTTTTAATAGCAAACTGAATGAACGGGTTTGTGATTAATGCTGAAGTTGCTGCACGCTGATCCGATGTATAGTTCGGATCATCAGGTAGTCCACTTAAACCAATATGATCAATATCAATATCACAACTGTTGGCTCGAATGGAATTGTTGTCGCCACCACATCCCAATTGAAGCTTTTTAATATTGGCATTCAGCTCCAATTCTGCACTTAGGGCCAACTTATAAAAACCAATGTTTGATTGGTTATATGTTTTCCCTTGTGCATCGGTTGTATTTGTCCCCTGCTGGAACTCTAGGTTCATCAAAGACTGACCTTCAACTTCTGACAACTCCTCGTCATTTAAAGCGGTCATCGCATAACTTTGACTCAAGCCTAATGTTGCTGTGATTAGAATTGAAATTAAAGACTTATTCATTTTATTTATTCCTTGTCATTCTTTTTAACGCGGCGTAATCCCTAATGTGCTACGCATAGCCCCACCCGTAATGGCAATATCTGCAACCTTCTGCATGGTACCCGTTGGAGACAATGCAACCTCCGTTCTAAAAGCAGTCCCTTGTCCCCCTGCTAATGCCTTATGGTTAAATTGCACTTGATTGTCTATGACAACTGAGTCCTTTTGCATATGAATTTTCCCATTCAAACCTAAGTGACCTTGCATTTTGTTCAAGTTAAAACTTGAGGTTTTTGTTGTGGTTCCATTGCTATCGGTATTACTTAAGCTAATAAAACTTCCTTTTTTACTTTCATTACTCAGGTCTGTGCTACTCAACGTATTAAACTCAAAATTGGATTTAAATGACAAATAGTTGCTTTGTGGTGTCCCGCCTACAGCCTCAAGCCCAGGAATAATAAAGAGTTCGCCTTTACCATCTAACATAAAAGCAATCGATGCGAGAACATCATCTTTTTTGGCAAAGTTATTAATCGGCACGACTTCTTTGGCACAACTATTTACCCCTGCTGGACAATTATACAGTGCACCTGGAAGCTGCCCGATTGCGATTTCCGCATTCGCAGCAAACAATAAGCTATCGGCTTTGATATAGATTTCATTTTCATTAAAGCCAATCACACCATTGGCTTTAAAATATGAGTCAATATTACGTAAGCCTGTATAGTAGTTAACTTCTTCGCCATGCTTACTCATCGCACCATCAATGACGATAATCGACGTTGTTTTCGGGTTGCCTTGACTATCTTCACCATAACCATCGGTTGATACCGCGATATCATAGCCCAAGCCATCCTTCACCGTTCCAGCGGTATTGGTGTATTTCTTGGCAAAAAATGCAGCATTGGCATTCAGGTTATAAATCGGAATACCTAAGCCCCATGTCCCTTCGTTAGTATTGTTTACTGCAATCGAATTATCTGAAATAAAGCGGGCTTTGCGTGCAATGGCTTGAAAATCGAGCCCACGTACAGCAATAAAAGCCATATTTGAAGCATTGCCCGTTGGTGATGGGTTATAAATCAGCTCATAGTTTTGTGCACCCAATATCGTCTTAATTTGGTCATTGACCACAAAACCCATTGAGTTAGTGCGAATGTTATTGATATAAATCTGGCCAAAATCAATATAGGCATTTTGACTGTTTATTGCTGAATTGGGGTCAGTGGAAGTACGTACATTGAGCGGTGATAAATTTGAAAACTCGATGGCGTAACTGCCTGTACCAGTGTGTCCTAATTCAAACGTTGTTGGTGTGCTAGCACCAAGCAAACTATTCCCTGCACGGGTAAAGTCAGCCGATACATTTAAATGTAAGCCGCCAGCATTCTTAAAACCATAACCTGCAGATGCAACCACCTCATTTTCTTGAACATTACCGTTAACACGGTTGACCGTATTAAACTTAGCAACACCAGTCTGGTCAGCATTTAACGCGATCTTGCCATTGGTTAATGCACCCGATGCCCCTATCCGAATTAAGTTCCGGTGAGTCGAGTTTGCTGAGCCATAACGTAAATCGACGTTTAACCCCGGATTTGTGGCATTGCCTACACGGCTGTCATGTACATCTGTCTTATCTTCCACTCGACCTAAAACAACAATATTATCGCCAACACTACCCTTTGAGGTGAGAACTACACCTTCCGTTTCATCGATATAGAGGTATCCATCAGCAGATAAATTGAAATTGAAATCTTTTAATGTTAAATCTTGATTATTTTGTCCATAGCTAATGCTCGCATTCTGCAATTTAAAATCTAAATGCACCTTTGAGTCGCGGTTGAACAGCCCATTCGTCGTTGCCAAATACACTTCAAAAGGTGAAATAGTTGAAAGCTTAAAACTTCCTAAATTTTGATCCGTTTCACCCGTTGCACAATTTGGTGAACACATCAGCATGATTTGGGCAGCCGTTGCGGTAAAAGGTGACACACTGGCAGAGAGCTGAATGCCAACCCCTTGCGTACCATTGGCTAATTGTGTTGTTCCCACATCAAAATCGAGTTTGGTTTTAATGTTGTTATAACCAGTCGCCGTTTTAACGTCAATATTATGTAAACCCAGTTTAATCGGTGTTTTTCCGACTTCCGCTGGATCGACCCAATTCAATTGTTTAATGTCAACTTTTGAAGCTTCATGGGTAATTGAAATACCATCTTGACCCGTTACATCACTTAAAATCTGATCATTCAAAGCTTGTAATGCATAACTTTGATTCGCTGCGCAGATACACAGTGTCAGAAGGTTTAGTTTTATTATTTTATGCATCTCAATATCCTTTTGAAACTATGTGTCTAACAGCGGCTACCCGCAGTGCCCGAGCAGTTATAGCTAAAGATTTTTAGATTTCCATCCAGATGTAAGTTTCCGTGAACATTTAAGCCCATAAAACCTTGTTCTTGACCTTTATCAAAAGTGGGTACAGTTTTACTCGTACCATAATTGTTATACGTTGAGGTATTGAAATATCCATTTTCACCACTTTCTACTGAAAGGCTGGCAAAACCTAAGTTACGAATTTTAAGGGGTTTATCATCGAAAAATTTTAACAGCATCGCAGTTTGTGGCTTACCTTCTTTATTCAGAATTGTGGTACCTTCCAGCGAAAATTTATCAATTTGCATGGTGCCTTGGAACTGTTTAAACACCAGCCATTTTCTTTGCCCATTTTCCTTATGATTATTTGGGGAAATGGCGATACGACACAGTTCTAATAAAGCGCAATCTTGATTTGCACGCATTTGATAATAGGCTTCAGTGACAATAGCTCGCCCATTTGCATCTACACCATTGGTCCTAGAAATCGTATTTAAACTCATATCATTGGCATATTGGTGGTTGATCGATAGGGTTAAGCTCAAATCTGCACCACCCTGTCCAGTCACACCGACCAGTTCCTTATTATCCAAATCTACCAAACCCGCTTGAGACAACATGGATACCGACATCAACATGGTTACACATAATTTTTTTATCATGTCAGTATCCTATAACCCTGTGGTCTTAATTTTTAAGTGTTGGATCAATACACCATCTATAGCAACTGAACCGAGATTCACAGGAACAGCTGTCCCAGTTCCCCGGAATACCACACCAGTAGATTGTGTTGCCGTATTGGCTTTGAGCGTATTGGTGGTCGGGTCTCGTGTCACGCTACCAATCGAAATACTGCTATGTGTTGCGTTATTCCCTTGGTACTGAATTGCGGTACTCCCTGTCCCAGTTTGAACAAAATTCGAACCACAATAGGCCACATTACAAGTTGATCCTTTATAGTCAGCATTGTTTCCACCTTGTACATCTGGATAGTAGGTATAAATCTGCTTATAAATCTCAGGCACATTCGGAATACGCGTGACTTCAAGAATAATATTGCGTCCTTCCGAACCTACAACAAAAGGCTGATACATATTACCCAAGACCAAGTTAATATTTGGGCTGTATAAATAAAGTCCCTCGCTAGCATCAAAAATTGGAGCCAATGAACGATCTAATGCGGGTGTGACTGCCGTACCGTCGTTGGTCGCAGCTGTGCTCAGTCGAAGGACTTTAGCATTCAATAGCGCTTTATTTGCGTCGTTGTTGGCATAGACCAATCCAGATGGATCATCATTGGTATTGATCCGAAGTAAGGCTGCCATCCCAAAGGTTTTATTTTGCTGGTCTAAGGTAGATGCTTGAGTTTGAAACATACGCACCTGTGAGCCATTTAAACTCAATCCATTGGCAACCGCCTGTAAACGTATTCTTTGATTTAAACTTAAATCAGGATCTGCTGCCGCGTTGGTTGTTGTTGGTGCACCAGTGATAGGGTCCACTTTATTTTGGGAATTCCAGCTACGCGAAAAAGCATCCCACCATAGACCTAATTTAATATTATTATCTGTGTCACTCGCTACAACCGTTGCTAAAGGCGCTTCCAGCCCTAGAAAACTTACATCTGAACTTGCATTCGACTGATGAAACTGTTTAATCCCCGTGGCTGTGCCAGCGCGAAATAACCAAGGATTAACATCGCTTCCCCATGTGAAGCCCTGATTACTGAAACGGCTATTGGCATTATTATCAGACCGCGAAAGCGCTAAACCATAAATAAAGATGTCTGCTTTGGTTCGTTTCGTGCTCAGATCATCTGCGTCGGTATACTTGGAATAGTTCTCACCCACAGGAATAATACGAATGAAACCCGTGTCGTATTGTTGTGGATTGGCCACGCCACGGTTGTAGCTAGATGCCGTGGAGAGATCATTGACCCCTTGGAACACCATCTTGAAGTTTTCAGGAAGTAAAGCAATGCCTTCACCTGTAGTATCCGCTAGATATTCATCGGAAAGTGACTCAAGGGCAAATGTAGACTGCGCAAGCATGAGTCCGACAAGACTAGCTAAACAGGATTTTTTCAATCCTGCGGGATATATACGATTCGTCATCTCGACCATCCTTATTATTTGATGCTCCGCATCTTTATGTACTGCATCCTTTGCTTGGCATTCTACTCTGCGCACTATAATTTTTATTTGCGTCAACCAAAGCACTCTAATTCACAATTTATTATGCTGAAACTCAGCACAAATGCAAAACCAACTGTCCGATAATATTTATTTTCCGATGAATGAATTGACATAAAAAAAGCGGATCAATGATCCGCTTTCTTAAATATCAAAAACTTAGGTCTTCGGTAAAGTTACACCTGTTTGACCTTGGTACTTACCACCACGGTCTTTATACGATGTTTCACACACTTCGTCAGATTCGAAGAACAACATTTGTGCAACACCCTCACCTGCATAAATACGTGCAGGAAGATTGGTTGTGTTCGAGAACTCTAAAGTAACATGACCTTCCCACTCAGGCTCAAGTGGTGTGACGTTTACGATAATACCGCAACGTGCATAGGTCGATTTACCCAAACACACAGTCAACACATTACGTGGAATACGGAAATATTCAACGGTACGTGCTAAAGCAAATGAGTTTGGCGGAATAATACAAACATCAGCTTCAATGTCGATAAAACTTTTATCATCAAAGTTTTTTGGATCTACAATTGCCGAGTGAACATTGGTAAAAACTTTAAACTCACGTGCACAACGAACGTCATAACCATAGCTCGACACGCCATAAGAAATGAGTTTTTGACCATTTTCATCTAAACGAACTTGGTTTTCTGCATACGGTTCGATCATGCCGTGTTTTTCGCTCATTTCGCGAATCCAACGATCGGACTTAATAGCCATTTATTCTTTCCAAAAAAGCTTAATTTCAATAATTGCGTTGTACTTTAACTGAAATCGCTTTCAATGAAAATAAGCGCGTTTAAGTTCGCAAAATTTCTGTCTTTAATTACTAAATTAAAAGCTTAAAATCGCAGAATAGCTCAGTGGAATCGAAAAACTCATCAAAACCAGTGATGCTGTTTTTTGCAGGTTAGATTGGTTCAGCCAACGAATTTTATTGCTCGCTAAAATTGACCCGATAAAAGTCCAAAAGAAAGCAATTGGAACAATCAAAACCAAAAACAGCGACATATGTGACAGATAATAATCCAGTTTTGTCCACGCAATAGTCGGGAAAATAGCTGAAGCAAACAATAATGCTTTAGGGTTCAACAATGTTGCCAAAAACAGTTCACGCGCCCGAATAGTCGGTTGATTAAAACTCACTTCAGCATCGGCTGTACGCCATAATTTGATGGCCAAATAAAGGATGTAGCTAGCGCTGAATAATTTTAAAATGATCGGCAATAAAGGTAAGTGTGTCGACACTTTTCCAATGAGGAAGCCCCATGCCGTGATTGAAATGAGATAACCAAAAGCTTCTGCAGGAATGAGACGCAATGATTTACGAATACCGACTTGAATGCCCGAAGAGGCAAGTAAGGTATTGGTCGGTCCTGGAGTTAAAAGAATGGTTATCACTAAACCAATAAAAAACCAAGTGACCATATTCACAGACCCACATATATATAACTATAAGCGTAATGACTTGCCATGCTGAAAGCAATCAAATTTAGTGAACCGTGATAACAGTTTTTTTAATTTTCATTCAATACTTAACATAAATAACGTATAAGACCCTTACCCAATCTAGCATTCATAAAAATGACGCCACATGCTTTATTCTTTTTTCAAATCAATGATTTTATAAATCAAATAGACATGCCTAATGAAAAAAAACTATTCAAATGATTTTTAATCAGTTACTTTTTAAAACATGCGTATTTTTATTCATCAATCTGATCACGCTAAGTCAAGGATAAAAGAGCCAAGTGAATGGCTTTGAAGATAATAAAACGAGGAAAAGTATATGAAAAAATGGACTCAACTCACGCTACTTTCAATTGCACTTGCGGGTCTAGGAGCATGCTCAAGTGACAATAAAACCACGACTTCAGGCGATGCTCAAACTGAAACCAGTGCACAAGCATCCAACAAACTCCAAAGTAAATTTGTCAACATAGCGACAGGTGGTGCATCTGGCCCATACAACGTGATTGGCACCAGTTTGGCTGAAATTTATAATAAAACCTACGGTGTAAATTCAAAAACCCAAACCACAGGCGCATCGGTAGAAAATCTTAACTTACTCAAACAGAAAAAAGTTGAAATGGCTTTTGTCATGAGTGACAGCTTAACCGAAGCACTAAATGGCACTGGCAGTTTTGCCAGTGGGAAAATTGATAATGTCCAACAAATTGCGGCACTCTATCCCAACTATGTGCAAATTGTGGCCTCAAAAAAATCAGGCATTAAAAAGCTTGAAGACTTAAAAGGTAAGCGTATTGCTGTCGGTGCCCAAAACTCAGGGGTTGAAGTTAATGCGCGCACCCTCTTAAATGGTTTTGGTATTACTTATAATGACGTGAAGGTCGATTATCTAGGCTATGCAGAAGCCGCGGATGCTTTAAAGGGTGGAAAAATTGACGCTGCATTCTTAACCAGTGGTATCCCCAACTCATCCTTGATGGAACTGCAACAAGGTTTCGATTTACAACTGGTTGGGATCGATCCTGCGAAAGTGAAACAAATCGCCAAAAACCAAACCTATTTCCTATCTCTGAATATTCCGAAAGGCACTTATGGCAATGCAGAAGATATTCCAACTGCGGCCATTATGAATGCTTTAGTGGTACGTTCCGATCTTTCTGAGGATGATGTCTATAAACTGACCAAAACCTTCTTTGATAGTTTAGGACAATTGGCCAACTCACATCAGGCAGCGACAGAAATTAATCTGGAAACGGCTCAAAAAGGCGTGGTTGCTCCGCTACACCCTGGGGCTAAACGTTATTACGACGAACTCGCAGCGAAAAAATGAAGCTGAAAAAAAGTGCAGTGTTTACTGCACTTTTTCTACTCGGTTTATGCGGGCTGCTGTTCTTGCCTGTTCGCTATAGCGAAGTGACTGTTGCTCAAATGCAGTGTCGAATTTCAACAGCACAATTTAATTTGCAGTGGAAACATTCAGTTGAAAAAACCCGTTGGATTGAAAACTATCAACGGGAGCAACAGCACTTTATATTGCGCTACACCGACCTGATTTCTTTCGGTGCAGGCACACCGAATGACTACCCCATCATCTTTCAAAAAGACGGTATGGTCAGAATGAAAGTTAATCGGCGCATTGATCAAATCAACTGGATCATTTCCAAGAATATGCAAGGCAGTATCATCATTCACCAGAGCGTCTGGCCCATTTTTCAACAATATCCAGATTACACCTTGGTGCAAATTACAGCACAACAACAGCCCTTGTGGAAAGCATGGCAGATCGGAGAATGCCGATGACTCAAAATGAAGAAAAAGTTGTCCCGGAACAATTAGATGAGCAGCAACAACAAGCCATTTTAGAAAAATTTGATCGTGAGTCAGTGACTCGTTCCCCAAGCAACAAATCTGTAGCATGGTTCATAGCGGCGATTGCTATTTTCTATTCCTTATTTCATTTATTTATTACCTTTAATCCACTACCCGAACTGATTCAACGTTCCGCCCATGTCGCTATTGGTTTGGTTTTGATCTTTCTACTTTATCCTGCGCGTCAGTCCAGTTCACGACAAAGCATCCCTTGGTTGGATTGGTTACTTGCCTTAGCCTCTTTAGCAACCTTTTTATACCTTTGGAAAGAATATCAAGCCATTATGACCACGCGTGGGGGTATTCCAAACACTTTAGATATTGTTTTTGCCATTTTAGCCGTGGTGCTGGTGGTTGAAGGCGCTCGGCGGGTTATGGGATGGATGCTGCCTATTTTAGGTTTAGCTTTTCTGTCTTACCCGTTTTTTAGCCACTATGACTGGGTCCCTGATCGTTTATTGACGCGTCCATATAGTATTAGTGATATTTTCGGGCAAATGTATTTAAAAACCGAAGGACTTTATTCTTCCGCAATCGGTGCTTCAGTCACTTTCATTTTTCTGTTTATTTTGTTTGGTGCTTTTCTGGCGAAATCAGGCATGGGCAAATTGTTTAATGATCTTGCGATGGCACTTGCGGGACATAAACAAGGTGGCCCTGCAAAAGTTGCTGTCATTTCCAGTGGATTTATGGGCAGTATTAATGGCACAGCGGTGGCCAATGTCGTAGGTACTGGTTCATTCACCATTCCCCTGATGAAAAAAATTGGCTACCACAAAAATTTTGCAGGTGCTGTTGAAGCCAGCGCTTCTGTAGGTGGACAAATTTTACCCCCTGTGATGGGAGCCAGTGCCTTCATTATGGCTGAAACCACGGGTGTCAGTTATGGCACCATTGCCCTTGCAGCCACCCTTCCAGCTTTGCTGTACTATTTAGGCGTGATGGCGCAGGTTCATTTCCGTGCTGGTAAAGACAATTTAAAAGGTGTACCGAAAGCGGATTTGCCACGGGTTAAAGATGTACTAAAGCAGCGAGGGCACTTGCTTATTCCGATCGTGGCTTTGGTATTTTTCCTCTTTCAATCCATTCCTGTCAGTTATGCCGCGGTCTACACCATTGTCTTAACTGTGATTGTAGCGAGTTTCCGAAAATCGACCCGTATGGGCTTCAAAGAAATATTAGAAGCGCTCGCCGATGGTGCAAAACAATCCCTTTCAGTCATGGCAGCCTGTGCTGTGGTGGGGATTATTATTGGTGTAGTGAGCCTGACCAGCTTTGGCTCTGTCATGACCTCCTCGATTATGAGCATCGGTGCAGGCAGCCTATTTTTAACGCTGTTCTTTACCATGATTGCATCGATGATTTTAGGTATGGGACTTCCTTCGATTCCAGCCTATATCATTACCGCGACTATGGCTGCACCTGCTTTGGCAAACTTTGATATTCCCACGCTGGTGGCGCATATGTTTGTGTTCTACTTTGGTCTTTTTGCCAATATTACTCCCCCTGTCGCCTTAGCCGCCTTTGCAGGTGCGGGAATCGCAGGGGGCGACCCAATGCGTACGGGCTTCCAAGCCTTGAAACTTTCTTTAGCGGGTTTCATTGTCCCGTTCCTGTTCGTCTATAACCCTGCCATGCTGATGATTGATACAGCCAATGTCGCAGTCAACGCACGTGAATTTGCTTTTCCTGCATGGACAACTATTGTGAGTATTGTCTTTACCTCAGTAGTCGGTATTTTGGCGCTGGGTGCTGCAGTTGAAGGTTACTTTAAAGTTGGTTTGAACTGGTTCTGGCGAATTTTCTTAGGTGCAGGTGCTTTATGTATGATTATCCCTGAAACTGTGACTGATATTATTGGGATTGTGATGGTGGTGATCGCCATCAGCATTAATATTATGCAAGCCAAAAAACAAAATCAGTCCTATTCACTGTCCTAAAAAAGCAAAAAAAAAAGCCCAGCTTAATGTGTTGGGCTTTTTTTCATTTATGGCTGATTTAGAAAATACGGGTCTGGTCTTTTTCAGCCTGAGGCAGTGCGGCTGCAATTTTTTCAGCAATTTGCATATAGCTGTCTGCTGCACTGTCTTCCACTAAAACAGAAGGCTTACCCGCATCTGCATTTTCACGGATTTGGACATTTAAAGGCAAACGTCCCAAAAGCGGAATAGCATATTGCTCCGACAGTTTATCACCGCCACCCGTACCAAAAATTTGCTCTTCAAATCCACAATTTGAGCAAATATGGGTCGACATATTTTCCACAACTCCCATGACTGGAATGTGTACGCGGTTAAATAGCTCAATGCCTTTGGTCGCATCCATAAGTGCCACATTTTGCGGGGTGGTTACAATCACCGCACCTGTCACAGGAATACGCTGCGCAAGGGTCAACTGAATATCACCTGTACCCGGTGGCATATCAATCATCAAGACATCTAAATCAGGCCATAAGGTTTGATTGAACAGTTGCATCAACGCCCCTGTCGCTTTCGGCCCACGCCAAGCCACAGGAGTATTATGATCACCTGTTAAATGCCCAATCGATAACACTGCCAAACCATAGGCATCTAAGGGTACAAAATTTTCCGCTTCAATCATCGGCGTTTTGCCCGCATTGCCCAACATGGTCGGAATACTTGGACCATAAATGTCCGCATCTAAGACCCCAACTTTTAAGCCGAGCTTTTGCAAAGCAAGTGCAAGGTTTACCGTAGTGGTGGATTTGCCCACGCCGCCCTTACCCGAGGACACCAAAATCACATTTTGAATACGCGGATGCTTCGGCACATCACGTTGTTGTGGCGCTGCTTTTTGAATGGGTGGATTGTTTGGATCAGTTTCAACGGGTTGTGCAGCAGCTTGGGCTGCTGAGCCTGAAGCATCAATCACTGGGGGTAAATTGCTTTTCGGTGCAGCCTCTTTTGCTTGGCTTGAACAGCTCTCACCTTCAGCATGCTGATGTCCACAGCCACCGGACTTTTCTTTATGTCCCGTTTTTTGTTGAATCACATGCATGTTTAATTCTTTGATACCGCATGCTTCAAGCGCAACCGCCAAATCATCATGAATCTTTTGTAAATCATCGGCTTCGGCAGGAAAAGTATTGATGGTAATTTGCAGAATATTGCCCTGCACATTCACTTGAGTAATGCGGTCTTTCAACGCATGGTTTGAATTGGGCAAGATATAGTTTTGCAGTACTGTTTGGATTTCTTCTTCCTTTACCTCCTGCGCAGGAGAAAAAACTGATTTAAGAGAAGAAAGCCACGACATATATGTACTCCAAATTCGAGTATTCAGCTGAATGCTATAGTTTAACCACAAAACGAACTTAGGTTAAGTTCAGTATTTATGGATTATGCCATGAAATTTAGTATTCCTAGCTTTTTAGTTGGTTTTATACGCTGAATATCAAAGGGCGAAGCTTAGTCGCTTAAGCTAACTGAAAAAATAAAATCGGTGAATTGGATCAAATTTGAACGTAAAGAATTGTAAATAAAATCCAATCTCCCCATTTAAGGTGATGTTATTGCATAGCAAAATATCTATATTCTATTGTTCTATCTTGACGCGATTTGGGGGAGAAAAAAATGAAACTTTGGGCCGTGGTTGTTTTAGCTTGCACCATATCTAGCTTTAGTTTTGCAGATACATCAACCAATTCATTTAAAACCCCTACGGGTCAAACGGTGACTATCGGTGATCAAGTTCAAGACATGCAGAAAAAAATCGATTTATCGCCAATTTCTATGTCCTCTACCCCAATCAGCAGTGTGCCGAATAGCCCACTAGAGACGGTATATGTATATGAAATTGCAAACTATCGTTACACCATCCGCACCGTAAACAATCAAATTCAGAGCATCATGTGGTTTAACTTGGACGCAGACCCTGCACTCAGTACACAGTCTACGCCATAGTATTAGCGAACATTTAAGGCCAACATTCGCCATTTCAGACGGATTAAGCTTGGTCGTCTTTTTTAAACTTTTGCAGTGTTTCTGTGGCTTTCTTTTTCAACTCGTCAAACTTTTCAGTGGCTTGCACCTTAAATTCTTCCAGTTTAATTTCAGCCTCATGCTTTAACTCAGTAGCTTTAAGTTTTGCCTCATCCAGTTTATGCCCTGCTTCAACTTTAAAGTGATCCAATTTCTCCTGTGCGACTTGTTTCGCATGCTCGGCTTTGGCTTGTGCAGACTCCAACTTTTGCTCAAAAGCTGCATCGCCTTCGGCTTTACTTTCTGCTGCGTTCTGCTTTAAGTCAGTCAGCTGCTTTTCAGCATCAAGCTTGGCTTCAGTAGCCTGATGTTTGACATCTTCCAGCACTTTCTCGCCTTCAAGTTTTGCCGCTTGAGCTTTCAACTTCAAGTCTTCGCCCAACTCAGTCGCTTTGGTTTTTAAATCATCGAGTTTATTGTCATTCGTCATGTCACAGCCCTCTTTCGTATTTAAAATTTTGCTTAACTAAGAGTTATACCTTGCTTTTTAAGTGCTGACGTCATTTGCATCATTTGGAAACAATAGCTGTACAGGATGCATCAATTTAAACACCATCCTGTACCACTCAACGGCAGTGACTAACGCTTTAACGTACTGATAAAACTGATAACTGCAAACAGCCAAATAAACAAAATGAAACTGCGTGCTTGCGTGAAATGGATCACGTCCGCACCGTGTACCATATTATGACGAGTGGCGGTGACACTAGAACTCGCATCCATTTTCAATGCTTCAAGGCTCAGAAAATACGGATTGATTTCACTGGCAATTTTGACCTTATGCCATAGGCTTTTCACTTCATGGCCTTTGAGTCCGGGCACTATTTTGTAGACATCAATAAACTTGGTTTGATTGTGTTGTAAATAGCCATGCTCAATCAAAGTATCCGTAAGAATGCCTTCAATTTGACCATAGAGCACCGTAATACAACCTGCATAACACTGCTGTTGATATAGCTTTAAGGTTTCTTCCATCACAGAACGGCGCTGGGCTTGGAACGTCCCCAAATCCATCGCGTCGTAAGCGTCAAGCAAAGTCGTTTGGAAATAGTCTGTTTGGATTAAATTAGGCAATTGAAACTCAGCAATATTCGCCTCTTTTTCATGGGCTATTTGCCAGAAATACAACAGATTGAGCACGTCATTGGCCATTGGTTCATCACTTTCATACTCAAGCTGATCGGCCATGACTGCAAAGTACGGATCTTCAGACTCAAGCTGACGGAGCGACTCGACCAATTGTGCATGTGGTCGACTACCCATTGAAGCAAGGTATTGTTCAGCTTGTTGTAAAAGTCGATTGCCCAGTAGTTTAGTCGCTTGTGGATTTTGCGGAATTCGGGTCACGGGTTGGTCGAAATCAAAATCATCATCGATCATAAATTGATACTCTTTAATATTCTTAAGAGGTTAAAAAAGAAAACTTTTGAAATCATAGACTATTTAATTTATTGTTTTTTAATTTATCAAGCTCTAATTCAGGATCTATATTTTCATTAATCATATTTAGTAAAACTATATTAGAAAACATAATACAAAAACTTGCATTATCAATATGTTCAATCAAATTAAAATCTATAAACTTTCGTTTAGCTGCGTCATGTACAAGCTCATGTCGTAAATTAAATAAAAATTTTAGAGATTGGAGGTACTTATCTTCGTAAATGGCTATTTTTTCAGGCATATTTTTGAATCTAAATTGCATACCATTTAAAGAACTCCAAAAACCTTTTTTTAAAAATTTAGAAAAAACTCTCTCTATACTTTCAATATTTTGAAAAGACAAACCATTTGTTACAAGTTCACATGGATGAATCATATTCACATGCATATCAACCAATTCATTAATATCATATTTATTTTGATGAATGTGCTTCAATGGCTCTTTGATAAATTCAGAATGGCAAAGTCTAAAAATTGTATCCACTATATCCTTATAGTAGACCTCTACTGCACTTATAAACGATATGACAATTGATCTTTCAATTAAATGACTAAATTCGTTTTCATAATTACTTTCTAATAATTGCTCACTGGCGGTAGAACATTCTATACATACATTACAGAAATTTTTTATGGGTTCTGCCCCTCTTTCTACTCGATTATTTCTATATTGTTTTATTTCTTGTATACGCATAAGGACTATTCAAAAGATTAAACTCTCGTGATTGTAGCCAACAATCTTATAAGTTTGAAAACTTTTCACCGATTCACTTGTGCAAGTCGCGGCTATCTAAGGTAAAATCGTTGACCTTATATAAAATACGAATGAGAGAGTCATATCCGTGCGTAATATTTTAGTCACTAACGCCCTACCATACGCCAATGGTCCCATCCATATGGGACACTTACTCGGTTATATCCAAGCAGATATTTGGGTTCGTGCCATGCGTGCAATGGGACACGATGTGACTTATGTATGTGCGGATGATGCTCACGGTACAGCCATCATGCTACGTGCCGAAGCCAATGGTATTTCACCTGAAGATCAAATTGCCAACGTACAAAAAGAACACATCCGTGATTTTGATGGTTTCGGTGTGCATTTCGACCATTATGATTCAACGCATAGTGATGAAAACCGCTCTCGTGCTTCTGAAATTTATGTGAAAAACCGTGAAGCAGGCAATATTGCAATTCGTCCTGTCAACCAGCTTTTTGACCCTGAAAAAGGCATGTTCTTATCGGATCGTTTCATTAAAGGCACGTGCCCGAAATGTAAGTCGGAAGATCAATATGGCGATGCGTGTGAAGTCTGCGGTACAACATACAATGCAACTGAGCTTTTAAACCCAAAATCAACTTTAAGTGGTGCGACGCCTGTAGAAAAATCTTCAGATCATTACTTCTTTAAACTACCGAATTTCTCAGAATATTTGCAAAAATGGACACGTGACCAAGGTCGCTTACCTGTCTCAATTGCCAACAAACTGGATGAATGGTTTGAAGCGGGTTTATCAGACTGGGATATTTCACGTGATGCGCCGTATTTCGGTTTTGAAATTCCAGATGCGCCAAACAAGTATTTCTATGTTTGGGTAGACGCACCGATTGGTTATATGTCGAGTTTTGAAAACTACATCAAAGCTAAACGTCCTGATTTAAGTTTTGACGACTTTTGGAAAAAAGACTCTGACAAAGAAGTCTATCACTTCATTGGTAAAGACATCGTTTACTTCCACGCGCTGTTCTGGCCTGCAATGCTTGAAGGTGCAAACTACCGTACGCCATCAGGTTTATTCGTCAACGGTTTCTTGACGGTGAATGGTCAGAAGATGTCGAAGTCTCGCGGTACATTCATCAAAGCTGAAACCTATTTAGAGCACTTAAACCCTGAATATTTACGTTACTACTTCGCGTCTAAACTGTCTGATAAAGTTGAAGACTCTGATCTAAACTTGGATGATTTCGTTCAGAAAGTAAACTCAGATTTGGTTGGTAAAGTAGTGAATATTGCCAGCCGTTGTGCAAAATTCATCAACACCAAGTTTGATAATAAATTATCAGCAACTTGTGCAGAGCCTGAATTAGTTCAAAGCTTTATTGATGCAGGCGACTCAATTGCGAAAGCCTATGAAGCACGCGAATTTTCTGCAGCTATTCGTGAAATCATGGCGCTTGCAGATAAAGCGAATCAATATATCGATGAGAAAAAACCTTGGGCTTTAGCAAAAGTTGAAGGCGAAGAACAACAAGTACACAATGTTTGTTCGGTAGGAATTAACCTATTCCGTCAATTGGCAGTGTATTTAGCACCAGTCCTTCCAACCTTAGCGGCTCAAGTGCAAGCGTTCTTAAAACTAGACCGCTTTGACTTTGCTTCTGCTCAAACTGCATTGGTTGATCATGAAATTGCATTGTTCCAACCTTTAATGCAACGTGTAGACCCGAAAGCTGTTGCTGCAATGGTCGATGCTTCTAAAGACTCTTTAGCGGCTGCGGCTGAACCTGTAAAAGTTGAGAAGAAGAAAGAAAAGAAAGCTTCGACTAAGCCTGAGCCAAAAGTTGGCGAGGCAGAAGTGATCGGCATTGAAGACTTTATGAAAGTTGACCTTCGTGTTGCTGAGGTTTTAGATGCAGGTCACGTTGAAGGCTCGGACAAACTTCTTCAATTGACTTTAAATGTCGGTGAAGCTGAACCGCGTAATGTATTCAGTGGTATTCGTGAGTTTTACCAACCAGAAGACTTAAAAGGTAAATTAGTGGTGATGGTGGCTAACCTTGCACCTCGTAAAATGCGTTTTGGTATTTCAAATGGTATGGTACTTGCCGCAGGTAATGGCGAAGGTGTTTGGGTGATTTCACCTGAATCAGGTGCTAAAGCTGGCGATAAAGTGTCTTAAGACGTAAATGAGCCCTAACTAGCTGTTAGGGCTTATGTTTTTATTAAAATTAAAGTAATCTATACAAAAATTCTGTTTGTCCATTTTAAAATGAATACTAATTCCAATCTTGATTTTTTTTCTAACATAAATATTGATGATCATAACTTATATCCATTTTTCTTAAAAAACTTAGAGTTTCAAAGATTCAGACATATACCCCATTTAAAAATAGATTTTCAACATCCCATTTCTATTATCTCTGGTACAAATCGCTCAGGAAAAACAACCATTTTAATGGCTCTAGCATGTAGTCACTTGAACTTTATGCGTAGAAATCCTAACAATGGAAATTTAGAGAGAAATACTTGGAGCTCTCTGAACCGTACCGGGTTTGTCGGAGGCTTTTTTATTTAAGTTAGGCCACCTGACCTAACGGGTTAATCTTATCATAGTACATTGCTTCAAACTCAAAAGGCGATACATAACCCAGTGCACTGTGTACACGCTTTTTATTGAACCAATATACCCAG